>NZ_JBITTM010000013.1:0-192094 GCF_044541955.1 Kitasatospora sp. NPDC085464 | reverse complement strand
TCTGTCAGCTGTCCGCTGTTTTCTGTCTGCTGTTTTCTGTCTGCTGTCTGCTGTGCGCCGACCTCGGTGCGCCGCTTCCCGGCTCCCGTCGCCCGTCGCCCGTCAGCCGGTGGCGGCCAGCTGGGCGAGGTAGCGCTCGGCAGCGCGGAGCTTGCGGCCCTCCGGGCCCGGAAGGTAGGCGCGCAGCTCGATGATCTCCGGGGCGATGCGGATGGCCTCCGCGCGGTCGGTGATCGATCGCCAGCAGGCCTCGGCGTTGGTGGCCGCCTGCTGGGTCTCCGGGTGGTCCGGGCCCTGCGAGCGGAGCAGCGTCAGGGCCACTTCGCGGTAGATGTCCGCGGCCTCGGCCGGTCGGCCCGCGAGCCGGCACACGTGTGCGCGGACCTGGCGCACCTGGAGCACCGGCTCGGAGACGGCACCGTGCTCGGCGATGGCCTCCAGTTCGAGGGCGAAGGCCAGGTCCGTCGCGACAGCGTGGTCCCCGGCGTCGGCGCTGCGGACGATCCGCCCGATGACCTCGCGGTAGTCCGCACGCGGCCGGCCGTCGGCAGCGGCTTCGGCCGGGGCCGGCGCCTCGGCGGGGGCCTCCGCCGGGGCGGGCGGAGCATCGGCCGGCACCTCGTCCTGCGGCGCCTCGTCCTGCGGGACGGCGTCGGCAGGCACCTCGTCAGCGGGCACGGCGTCCGCAGGCACGGCGTCCGCAGGCACGTCGTCGGTCTGCTCGGTCTCGGGCGTCTCCTCCGTCACCGTTTCGACGACGACGGCGACATCGGTGTCCCTGGCCGTCTCCACGGCCTCCGCGGTCGCCACCACGTCCTCCACCGAGGGGAGTTCGGCCTCGACGGCGGCGTCCGCAGCCTCCGGCCGGCGCTTGTGAAGCGTGACGCCCGCCGGGGGCACGGTGTCCGCGGGCGCGGCGTCGGCCGGGGCGGGCTTGCGCAGGGTCACGCCCGACGCCACCACCTCGGTCCCGGAGGACCCGACCGGTTCGAAGGACTCGAAGGCTCCGGAGGACTCGGAGGCTCCGGAGGACTCGGAGGGCGCGAAGGGCTCGGAAGACCCGGCAGACTCCGAGGACCCGCCCGCCTTCAGCAGGCTGACCGGGCGGGCCGGCCGGGGCGGGGTGGGCGGCACGCCCGGCTTGACCAGGCTCACCGGGCCGCCGACGCCCACCGGAGCGGCGGCAGGGGCCGGCACCGGCGGCGCGGCGACGCCGTCCTGCGGCCGCGCGGGGCGCGGCAGCGACGGTGCCGGGGGCTGCGGAAACCCCGCGGGCACCACGTCCGCACCCCGGTCCGCACCCCGGTCCGCGGCCCGCACCGGGTCCGGCACCTGCGGCAGGTCGACCGCCAGGCCGTCGCCGCGCCGCGCGGTGTTGCGGAAGACCGGGCGGTCCGGGGTGTGCGTGGCCAGGATGACCACGTCCGGCCGCAGCACCGAGTACACCTGCTGCCGCAGCTGCTCGGGCGCGAGCACCTCGCCCGCACCGGGCCGGCCACCGTGCAGCGCCTCGATCAGCGCGCGGGTGAAGGTGCCGATCTGCTCCGGGTCCGGGCTGACCACGGCCCACAGCGGAATGCCCTCGCTGAGCGGTGAGACGGTGCCCTGGAGGTACGGCCAGGCGTTCTGGTCGGCGCTCAGGTCGGCGATGACCAGGGTCTGCCACTCGGCCGGACGGTGGCTCAGTTCGGCGGCGATGGCCTGCCAGGGCAGACCGTCCTGCTTGGCGTCGCGCAGCGTCAGCTGCAGCTGGCCGCCGCGCTTGTCGGCGACCACGTGGCCGCCCACGTGCACCAGCAGCGGCCCGGGGTGCCGGGAGGCGGCACGCAGGTGGGCGAGGACGGTGTGCGGGTCGCTGGCGCCCGGGAGGTGGACGGCGTCCACCGCGTCGGCCGCGAGCAGCACCTGCGGGGAGACCGCGGCGAGCATCGCGGAGAGCACCGGCGCCTGGGCCGGTCCGCCCCGGCCCCAGGTGCGGCGCCCGGAGTTGCCGTACCCGCCCTCGATCACCAGGATCCGTCCGCGCGGCGCGGCCCCGAGCCCCCCGGCAGCGGCGGCGGCCGCGCCCGGCAGGCCACTCGGTGCACCGCCCGCGGCCGGGAACGGAGGCGGCGTCACCGGGGACGCCGCCCCTGCGGCCGGCAGTCCGGTGAGCGTCCAGCCGGTCGGCGGGACGGGCGGCGCGGCGGGAGGTGCGGCAGGCGGCGCAACCGGAGGCGCCGGCACCTGCGCAGGCTGCTGCGGCGCGAGCGGAGCAGACGCGGCAGCAGGCACCGCCGGAGGCACGGCAGCGGGCACCGGAGCAGGCATCTGAGCCGGTACGGCCGGGGGCGCGGGCGGCGGCTCGTAGAGCGCCGCGGGCCCGGGCGGGTGCTCCTCGGACGGGAGGCGCGGGCCCGGCGGCGGTACGGCGTCCCAGGGGCCCGAGTCCGCAGTCGGGTCGGGGCCTCCGGAAACCGCTGTCGTCTCCGCCATCTCCTGGTCACCGCCCCGCCCCGCCGCTCCCGCGGCGTCTGATGCCCTTGCCTGCATGGTGCCAGCCACCACACTCCGTGCGCCGCCACCCTACGAGATCCCGCCGCACCCGATCCAGGCCGGGTGGCCGATCGGCGCGCCACGGCCGCCGCGCCGGCCGCTATCGTGCCGTCATGACCGGTACCGACCGCCCGTTGCTCTTCCTCGACGTGGACGGACCGCTGATCCCCTTCGGCGCCCCGCCCCCGGGCGGCTACCCCACCTACCGCAGCCCGTACGGCTCCGGCACGGCCACGGGCGGGAACCCGTTGGTGGCCCGCGTCGACCCGGCGCTGGGGCCGCGCCTGCTCAGCCTGCCGTGCGAACCGGTGTGGGCGACGACCTGGCTGGCGGACGCCAACCACTGCGTGGCGCCGTGGCTGGGGCTGACGCAACTTCCCGTCGTGGACTGGCCGGTGGAGGAGGAGGACGAGCCGGGCGGGGTGCACTGGAAGACCCGCACGCTGGTGGCCTGGGCCGCCGGCCGTCCGTTCGCCTGGGTGGACGACGAGATCACCGAGGCGGACCGCCGCTGGGTCGCGGCCCACTCCCCCGCCCGCACGCTGCTCCACCGGGTGGACCCCCAACGCGGCCTCACCAAGGAGGACTTCACCGCCCTGGACACCTGGCTGCGCACCACCTGAACACGAGTTCCCCGCACGGGATCCGCACGCGAAGTCCGGACACGCACCGTCGATCGGTCGGCTACGGCGGCGTGCGCAGCCCGACCGTGAGACGATCCGCGGCGGACGCGACGACCGCCGACACCGCCGCTACCGCTTCCTCGAACTCGGCTTCCCGCTCCTTGAGTTCGGGTTCGGCCGGAGCGGCCACGTCGCGCACCGCCCCCCGCTCCACGACCGACGCCCGCGACCGACGCCCGCGACCCCGCCCGCGACCCCGCCCGCGACCCCGCCCGCGCGGCAACGACGGATGCCACGCGGCCGGGGACGGCCCTGTCCCTGGCGCGAGCCCTCAGGACCCGGCGAGCAGGTCCCGCAGCAGGGCGACGGTGTCGGCGTCGAGGTCGCGGCCGGTGCGGCGGCTGAGGGCGTCCAGCCGGTTGACGGCGCGCAGCAGCTGGTCGCGGGCGCCGGCCGAGGCGTAGGCGTAGAAGAGGTCCCGGTGCAGGAGTTCGACGTCCGGGGCCACCGCGAGGCCGCGGAAGACGGCCGCCTCGGCGCTGCGGTGGTCGCCGTACTGCAGGCGGCGGGCGGCCAGTTCGTGGGCGGTGTCGACGATCGCCGCGATCATGTCCTGGCGCTCGGCCTCGGCCCAGCCGTACGAGGCGGGCGGGGCCTCGGCGAACGGGGCGCCGCGGACCAGGGCGAGTGCGTGGGCCAGGGCGGCATCGGCGGTGGCACTGGTGCTGCGCATGCCGCGCCGGTAGAGGCTGCGGAACTCGTCCCAGTCGCAGGTGACCGCCGGGGCGAAGGAGTAGCCCTCGGTGGTGTCGGTGGGCAGGAAAGCGCGGCCTTCGGGCGAGGTGCCGAACCAGGCGGCCAGGTCGGCCAGTTTGTCCGGCAGCGGACTCTTCGCGTCGGCCGTGGTGGGGTGCGGATCGAGGTGCGCGGCGCCGGGGTGCAGGTCGTGGTCGAGGGCGTGGCGGTCGGAGCCGGGGCGCAGCGCGAGGTAGACGGCGAGTTCGGTGAGCCGGGGCAGCGCGCCGGCTTCGGCGGTGCCGAGCACGCCCGCGACGTCCACCGGGCCGAGCAGCCGGATCCGCGGCGCGTTGCGCTGGGCGTGCGCCTCCGGGGAGCGCAGGATGGCGAGCAGGTCGTCGCTGTCGCTGCGGCCGGGGGTGGTCCGGGCGACGGGGGCGACGGCTGCGGGACCGGGCTCGGCCGCCGGTCCGGGCTCCACGGCGGGCTCGGGGGCGACGGCTCGGGTGTCCCCGGTCCCCGCCGCCACCACCGTCCCCACCGGGGTTCCGGCCCCGGCTTCGTCATCGGCCTCGACGTCGGCCTCGACCTCCGCCTCGGCCTCGGCGGTCGGCTCCGCAGCCGGCACCGGCTCCTCGCCCGGGCCCGGCTTCGGCACGACCGGAACCACCGGCACGACGGCGAGCACGGCCGTCGGAGTCTCCACGGCCTCCACGGCACCGTCGACGGCATCGCCGGAGGCCCCCGCAGCGGCCTCCTCGGCCGCCTCGACCTCGGACACGCTCGGCCGCCGCAGATCCCGGGTGGCTTCGTCGCCCGCGGCGTGCCGCCCCTGCCCGTTGACGGCGAACCGGGCCGGTCCGGCCGGAACCGCACTCGACCCGCCGGGAACCGCACCGCCCGACGCCGCACCGCCCGACGCCGCACCGCCGGACGCCGTACCGCGCGACGCACCACCCGAAGCCGGCCCGCCCGACGCGCCGGCCGGCAGCGGCGCCGGAGCGGGCGTCACCGGGTCCGTGCCCGCGAACGGGCTGGCGCCGGTGCCGATGACCCGGGCGAGCAGCCGCGGGCCGGCGGCCGCGTCCGTACCGCTCTCGTCCGCACCGCCCGAGGCCCCGACGGCGGCCAGCACCGGTACGGCGGCGGGCAGTTCGGTGGTGTCGGTGTCCTCAGGGCCGTCCAGGGTCCAGGCCGGGGCGGGGTGCTGGGTGGTGTCGTCGGCGGCCCGGAGCAGCTCGGCGACCTGGTCGTACTGCCGTCCGCTGAGCCGCTGCAGCTCGACGGTGAGGTGCAGGCCGGGGATGGCGGCCTGGCCGGCGGTGGGCAGCGTCCAGCGGGCCACCGGGCCGGTGCCGCGCTCCGGGGCCCGGGTGATGACGGCGACGCAGGTGCGCGGGCGGGCGTCGAGCAGCCGGCCCAGTTCGGCGGGGATCTCCCCGCCGGGCTGTTGGGCGCAGAGCACGATCTCGGGGGTCCACGACTCGTCGGCCTGCCCCCGGCTGCGGGCGTCGCGCGGGCTGGCGGCCTCGGCGGCGACCAGGGTGGCGCGGGCCTTGGCGGTGCGCGGGCCCAGGGCGGCGAGCGCCGCCTCCAGAGTGGGGTGGCGGTGCACGCGTTCGGCGGCCGGGCCGCTGATCGGCACCTCCTCGGCGAGGTCGACCAGGTGCAGGTGGAGCCGGTCGGCGAGCGGGCTGTGGGCGAGCTCGATGGCGAGGGTGCGCAGCACGTCGCGGGCGTCGTCCGGGTGGCCGGAGAGGTGGAGCAGTCGGACGGCCTCCAGGTCGGCGAGGACCACCGAGCCGTCGGGCGAGGTGCCGAGGGTGACCAGCGCGGGGTACGGCGCGGCGGTCTTGCGGGCCTGCGCGGGGCTCAGCATGTCGCCGGAGTCGGCGCTGCACCACCAGACGTTGGCGGCGTGCGCGGCGCGGAACGGCGCGATCGGGGTGGCGGGGCCGGACAGGTGCAGCTCGACGGTGTGGCCGGGGGTGATCCGGGCGGCGACGATGGCGGGCAGGCGCTTGCCGCCGCGCACGGTGTTGCGGGCCAGGGTGCGCAGGGCGCGGTCCAGCAGTTCCAGCCCGGCCTGGTCCTGCCGGGCCATCAGCTCGTTCTCGAAGGCAGCGGCCTCGGCGGCGGGCATCGCGATGCGGTGCCGGGGTCGGCGGGCGCGCTGCTGGGTGCCGCGCTTGTGGGCGACGGTGCCGATCATGATGGCGGCGAGCAGGACGCCGACGGTGGAGGCCGTGAGGGCGATGGTGTAGTCGTCGCTGGGGGCCGGGTCGGCGTGTGCGGCGGGGGCCGGCGCGTGGGTGGGCGGCGCGTGCGTCGGCACCGGGGCCGACTGCGGCGCGCCCTGCGAAGGCGCGGGCGCAGGAGCAGGAGCCGGGGCGGGCGCCGGAGCGGGCACAGGGGCAGGAGCAGGCGCGGGCGCAGGTGTGGCGGCTGCCCCCGGCACCGTGAGCACCATCCCCGGCACCACCACGTCCGGGTCGGTCAGCTGCTCCCCGTCCGGCGCCTGCACCCCCTTGTTCGCCTCGAAGAGCTTCGGCCACTCCTCGCCGTCCCCCAACTCCCGCTGGGCGATGGCGGACAGGCTGTCCCCGGACTGCACGGTGACGGTCCGCTGCCCGTTCGAGCCCGCACCCGGTCCCGTGCCGGCCTGCGGTGTCGTCGCCTGCGGAGTGCCCTGCGCAGCCCCCTGGGGAGCACCCTGGGGAGCGCCCTGCGCCGTGCCGCCCGAGGGGGCGGGCGCCGGGCTCTTCGCCTCGTCCGGCTTGGCGTCCGTCGGCATCAGCAGTTCCCAGCCGGGCTGGATCGGCCGGTCGGCGTCGAAGCGGGTGCCCGAATCGTCCATCGCCCGGCCGTCGTTGAGCTTGGCGATCTCCACCCACCGTTCTCCCGAGCCCAGTTGGCGCTCGGCGATGGACCACAGGCTGTCGGCCGGCCGGCTGTCCCGCACGGTGTAGGTGGGCTGTTGCTCGACGGCGGGCGCGAGCGCGGGTGCGGACTGCACGGCGGGGAGCGCGGCGCGCTGCACGCCGGGGGTCAACTGGGCCTGGACGGCGTGGGTTTGGGCCAGTTCGGGGACGGCCGCGAAGGCCGAACCGGCCACCGGCAGGAGGGCGAGCACGGAGCCGACCAGTCCGGCCGCGAGCCGCTGGCTCCAGCCGAACGCCGGGATCCGGCGGGCGATCCGGCCGCGCAGCTGGGCGGGGATCTCCAGCAGCACGGAGAACGCGAAGCACGCCCAGGCGAGCCAGCCGACCACCACCAGCGCCCACAGGAACAGCCGTCCGTCGTCCGGACTGGTGAGCGCCTCGCCCACGCCGCCCGGCGCGACCTCGCCCATCCCGGCGACCGCGTGGGTGCCGTAGAGCAGCAGCGCGGGAACGCCGAACAGCAGGACGAGCAGGGTGACCAGCGCGGCGAGCGCCGTGAGCAGGGCGCCCCCGCGGCCGCGTCCGCGCGGCGGTCGGGGCGCCGGGGCGCCGGGCCGTCGCGCGCCCCCGCCCCCTCGATGTGCGGCCCCGGCCCGGCCGTTGCGGGCCCGGGCGGTTCGGGCCTGGTCCTGGGCGGTTCGGGCCTGGTCCTTGGCACGTGGCGCGGCCATCAGTCGGTCTCCGCTTTCTCGACTCCGTGGACGAGGGTCGCACTGCCCCTGCCCGTTACCTTCCGCTCCCCGAGGGCGCCCAGCAGGACCGGCCGGTAGTCGGCCTGCACGGTGACGGTGACGACCTTGCCGTCGCCGGAGAACTCGATGCCGCCGGCCCGCAGGCCGTACAGGCCGAGGTAGGCGTCGGCGGCGTCCCGCACGTACTGCTCCTGGACCTTGAAGCCCTTCCCCTGCAGCACGGCGGCCTGGTCGAGCTGCTGTCCGCCGACCCGTGCGGCCTCCTGGGCGTAGGCGTCGGTGCGCTCGGCGACCCGCAGTCGGCCACCCGCGTCGATCACCAGGGCGATGACGAGCACGACGTAGGCCGCGCAGATCGCGACGAAGAGGGCCACCGCACCCCGGTCGGACCGTCGCGCCCGCACGGCTCGCCGCAGACGGCTCAACACCCGCATCCCCTCCCCCCGATCCGCACGTCCCTCTCCCCACCGGCCCCCACCGGGTGCCACTCGGTACCGTTGTGTCATCCCCCGAGCGCTCTCCGCTTGCGTCTCCCCCGCGCGGGCCGCCTCCAATCCCCCGTTTTCCCGGTGGTGGCGGCGCGCGCCCTCATGCGCCCCGGTAACGGTCCACCACCGAGGTGAACTCTCCGACGAGGTGCTTCGTCACGGGTACCCCGGACGGTCCGCCGATCAGGTCGGCCAGTTCGACGTCACAGACCACCGTGACCTTGACGGTCCGGACGGTGCCGTCCGGCAGCTTCAGCTGCCCGTCCTCGACGTGCACGTCCTGGTTCCGGCAGACCACGCCCTGCTGGCCCAGCGTCGCCAGGGCGGAGTCCTTGGCCTGCGCCTGCGTCTGCGCCGCGGCCGGATCGCGCTGCAGCGAGGCGGTCCGGGCTCCGGCGCGGGCGGCGGCCTCGACGGTGCCGGCCGCGGTCTGCACCCGCCCGGCGGCGACGGCCACCAGGATCAGCCCGACCACCGCCGGGGCGACGATCGCCGCCTCGATCGCGACCCCGCCCCCGTCCCGGCGCAGCCGTCGCCACCGGCGCAGTGCCGGGAACCCCCGGCTCACGGCTTCACCACCGGCGGTACGAAGCGCTCCCGCGGCGCCTCGGCGAACTGCCGGATGACGGGCGCCGAGAGCCCGGGTATCAGCAGCGGCGGCGTCAGCTCGACGGTGACGCGGATGGTGGTGGCCGAGCTGCCGTCGGTCCTCACCTCGTACCCGTGCGCCCCCTGCCGCTCCAGGAAGTCCCGGGCCTGCCGCACCGCCGCGGCGTTCTTCTGCTCGTCCGTCGCGCTCCCCTGCACCCGCCCGGCGTCCACGCCCTCGCGGGCCGCGGTGAGCGCGACCTGCCGGTCGAACCAGATCAGTCCGGCCTGGACGGTGATCAGCAGGAGCAGCAGGACGACCGGGAAGACGATGGCGAGACTGACGCTCATCGACCCCTGGTCGCCACGGCGGACCGGACGCTTCATCCCTTGGTGGCCCCGCCCGCGCCGCCGGCGCCGCCCGGCATGTTCGGGTCCTGCTGGACCTTCTGGACGACCTTGTCCTTCAGCAGGTAGAGCGCGGTCGCGACGGCGCCCGCCACGAAGACCAACGCGATGATGGCGAGGGCGAGTTCGATGCTGATGGCGCCGCGGTCGCCGCGCGCGCGGGCGGCCCGTAGCCGGCCCAGCCGCAGTGTGAACAGCAGCAGGGCGAACTGCACGGGCAGCAGCGCGGGTCGCAGCACCCGGCCTGCCAGGTCGGCGAGTCGAACGTTCATCGGGTTCTCCCGGTATGTGGTGTGGTGTCAGCTGCTGGGCTGATCGTTCAGTTGAGCATCTGGTGGAGCGCGGGAAAGACGATCAGGACGGTCATCAGCAGCGTCAGGGCGGCCCCCGGCGCGACCATCCGCTCGCTGTCGGCGTTGGCCCTGGCCAGATCCTCGGCGAGCAGTTCGCCGCGCAGGCCCTTGGCGCGGGCCCGCAGGGTGTCGTACACGGCGGCGCCGTCGGTGCCGGACAGCCGCATGATGTCGGCCACGTCCTGCAGCGGGGTGAGGCCCAACTCCTCGGCCAGCGCGTCGAGTCCGGCCCACGGCGGGAGCCGGTCGGTGGCCGCGCGCTCCAGGGCGTCGCGGATCCGCAGGAACACCGCGCCCCGGCCGACCGAAGCGGCCCGGCGCAGCGCCTCGGCGGGGCCGCAGTCGGCGGCCCGCTCCAGCGCGACGAGCTCCAGGTAGGCGGCGATGCCGTGCAGGTACTCGGTGCGCGCCTCCTTGGCCTCGCCGCGCACGACGGCGTCGGGGACGAACCACAGCAGGCCGGCCAGCAGCGGCCCGGCGACCAGCGGCAGCGCGAAGGGCAGGCCGATGTCCATCAGCACGGCCATCGCGCCGAGGTAGGCGGGCAGCACCAGGCCGAGCGCGGCGAACAGCAGTTTGTGCACCATGAACCGGGCCGGGGTGCGGCCGATCAGGGCGAGTTCGCGGCGCGGGACGGAGACCCCGCGCAGCCGGACGGACCGCTCGCCGATCCGGTCGTACCAGCGCGGACGTTCGTCCGGGTCCTGCGCGCGGTCGGCGGGTACGGCGTGCAACCGGTCCAGCGCCTGGCGCAGGTCCGGGGGTGCCGGCCGCAGTTCGGCCACCAGCAGGGCGAGGCCGCCGGCCGCGACGGCGCCGGCCAGCACGGACCAGGGGGAGATCACCGGACCTCCCCGAACTGCTCGGTCGGCTCCTGCTCGCGCGCCGGTGCGCCCGTGCGCCGCCCGCTCCTGCTGCGCCGGTCCGGCGTCAGCAGCCGGGGCACCGGCGGGTGGGAGGCCAGCGCCCGCATCCAGGCGATGATCGCCACGAACAGGGCGGCGACCACGGCCAGGACCAGCTGGCCGAGGAAGGTGCCGTACGGCCGGGTGTACTCGGTGTTGAAGGACCCGATGGTGACGACCAGCACGATGATGCCGACCAGCCAGCGGATGGTGGTCCGGTGTTTGGCCCGGTCCGCCTCGATGGCGCGGCGCTGGCGGACCTCCTCGCGGACCGAGTCGGCCATGTCGGACAGCGTGCGGGCCAGACCGGGGCCGCTGTCCCCGGCCCGAAGCACGAGCGCGGCGAGCACCTTGTCGGCGGTGGCGTCGGCCAGGCTGTCGGCGAAGGCGTGCAGCGCCTCCTCGGGCCGCCAGCGGGCCTGCAGCCGGGCCGCGAGCTCGCCGACCTCGTCCTCCAGGGCGGCGGGGGCGGTGCGGCGGCTGGTGAGGATGGCCTGGTTGAGGCCGACGCCGAGCAGCAGCACGTCGGCGATCCGCTGGGTCCAC
Organism: Kitasatospora sp. NPDC085464; assembly: GCF_044541955.1. Classification (NCBI taxonomy): domain Bacteria; kingdom Bacillati; phylum Actinomycetota; class Actinomycetes; order Kitasatosporales; family Streptomycetaceae; genus Kitasatospora; species Kitasatospora sp. NPDC085464. Next base: position 181,276 of record NZ_JBITTM010000013.1, on the reverse strand, counting down.
TCGGACAGCGCCTCCAGGCGCTCGATCCGGTGGGTGTCCGGGCGGGTGGTGTCGAACAGCCAGGGCAGGCCGAAGACGGCCAGCGGCACCAGCAGCGCGGTCAGCGGGATGCCGGTGAACAGCCAGGCCAGCGGCGCGCCGACGAGCGCGAGCGGCAGTTGGACCCGGCGCAGCCGCACCATCCGGGCCGGGGCCGCCCCGGGGGCGCCGTACCAGAAGACGTGGGCGCGCCCGGCGAGCGGGTTGGGCCGCCCGGCGGTGTCCTCGTCGGCGGGCTCGCTGCCGCGGGCCCAGGCCACCAGGGCGACCAGGCCGCCCGCGACCGCCAGCCCGCACAGGGCGAACAGCAGCATCACCGCGCGCCACCGCCGATCCGCAGCTGCAGCGGGGTGGCCCAACTCCCGTACCGGGAACCGAGCAGGCCGGCGTCGAAGCCGGCCCGGCGCAGGTCGTCCAGGCACTGCGGCGGGGTGTGCGGGACGGCCCGCGGCTCACCGAGGTCCGGCCGGGGCCCGAAGACGGTGTTCAGTGCGGGCCGGCCGCTCTCGCCGAGGCCGGTGACCTCCAGGACGTGGGAGACGAAGCGGTGCCGTCGGCCGCCGACGGCTGTCTCGTCGACCATGCTGACGTGCACGATGAGGTCCAGGGCGTTGGCGGTGAGCCGGTAGGCGAGCGAGTCGGTCATGTGCGAGCCGTACTCCAGGCAGAGTTCGGCGATGCGGTCCACCACCATGTGCGGGCCGCGGGCGTGCAGGGTGCACATCGAGCCGCCCTCGCCGTTGGTCATCACGCGGAGCATCGGGACGACCTCGCCGGAGCGGACCTCGCCGACGATGATGCGCGAGAGCGTCATGCGCAGCGCGGCCGGGATGAGGTCGCCGATCGTCAACTCCCCGGCGAGCCGCCCCTCGACCCGTTCGCCGTTGCCCTCGCGGGCCTCCATCGGGACGACCTGGCGCAGGTGCCCGAGGGTGTGCAGCCAGAGCTCGAACTCCGACTCCAGGGTGCCGATCCGCTCGTCCGGCGGGATCTCGGCGGCCATGGCGCGCAGCAGGCTGGTCTTGCCGACGCCCTGGGTGCCGGTGATCATCACGTTCTTCCGGGCCCGGATCGCGGCGGCCAGGAAGGCGGCCAAGGTGCCGTCCAGGGTGCCGAGTTCGACCATCTCCGGAAGCGTCGCGGAGGCCACCCGGTGGCGCCGGATCGCCACGTACGGACGGGGCGTGACCTCGGTGAGCGCCTGCAGGCGCATGCCGCCCTCAAGCCGGAGCGCGAGGGTCGGGCTTGCGGTGGACAGGCTGCGCTCGCCGCCGCCGTGCTGGCGGGCCAGGTCCTGCAGCAGCTCGACGAGTTCGGCGTCGCTGTCGGCCACCGGCGGGACCTGGCGGAGGGGTTGGTGCACCTTGGAGACCCAGACGTCGTCGCAGCCGTTGATCAGGATGTTCTCGATCTCCGGGTCGTCCAGGTAGGGCTGGAGCCGCCCGGCCCGGAAGAGCAGGTCGAAGACGGCCTCGGCGAGGGCGCGGTCCTGCTCCCGGGTGGGCGGGATGCCGTGGGTCTGCGCGTAGGCGTCGGACCAGCGGGCGACGGACTCCTCGATCAGCGCCCGGCCGCGCTGGCGGCGGGTGGCGCGGTCCGGCTCGGAGCCGGAGGTGGCCGTCAACCTGCTGATCTGCTGGTGCAGTTCGGCCGCGACCTGGCGTTTGAGCTCCCGGGCGACCTGCGGGTCGACGGCCGGCCGGGTGGCGGCGCCGCGCACGTCCAGCGAGGGCAGCTGGGAGGGGACGGCGGTGGGCGCGGCCGCGCCGGGAGCGACCGGGCCCGGCACGACGGGCTGCGGCATCGGCGCGGCCGTCGGCGCAGGCGCAGGCGCGGCCGTCGGCGTGGCCCAGGGCAGTGCGGCCGGGTCGGCCGCGGGATGCTGGTGCAGGGGGCTACCGCGCACGGAGCACCTCCCCGGGGTTGTGCGGGTACTGCCCGTTCACCTGTACCTGACCGTCCGTCACCATCGGTTGCTGAAGCGGGTACTGGTCGTCGGGCTCGGCCGGATCGGGCGACTGGACGTGTGCCGGGAACGGCGCCGGAGCGGCCGGCTGCGGCGCCAACCCGGCCAGCGGCGCCACCGGACCGGTGGTGATCACCGGCGGGACAGGCTGCGGCGGCGTGTACGACGGCGGCTCGGCCTCCCCCGGACCGTAGGGCGACTGCCCGTACCCGGCCTGGCCGTACGCCGTCGAGCCGTGGGCCGTCGAGCCGTACGCCGTCGCGCCGTGGGCGGGCTGCGCGTAGGCCGACTGCCCGGAGCCCGTCTGGCCGTACCCGCCCTGCCCGTACGCGGCCTGGCCGTACGTGGTCTGGCCGTACGTGACCGGGGTGGGTGTCGGCATCGGCCGGGCCGGCACCGACGGCGCGGGCACCACCGGTGCCGGCACCGCGGCCGCCAGCGGTGCGCCGGCCGCCGGCGCGCCCGCCGCCGGAGCGGGCGCCACCGGCCGGGCGGGAGCCTGCCCCGGCACCGACCCGGGGGCGGGATTCGGCGCGAGCCGCTGCCGTCTGCGCCGGACCAGCAGCTGCACCTCGTCCGCCGCCGACCTTGCCGTGCGCATCAGCTCGGAGCGGATGAACCGCCGGTCGGTGGTGTCGCCGCCGTCGGAGAGCACCTTGGCGGTCCGGGTGGCGTGCGGCAGGACGCCGAGCACCGGCAGCCCGAGTTCGCGCGACACCTCCGCCCGGGTGTACGGCCCCTCGGCGACCAGCATCAGCCCGAGCGCGTCCGACCCGGTGCCGCCGGAGGCGAGGTCCTCGACGAGGGCGGACAGCCGGGGCCGGACGGCGCTCAGCCCGCGCAGCGTGGTCCGCACCGTCACCGCCACCACGTCCGCCCGGCGGGCCAGCACCGCGCTCGCGCCGGTGGCGCCGGAACGGCCGAGGTCCACGATGACGTCGTAGCCCTGCTGCTCGATGCCGTGCAGCAGCTCGACGAGCGGCTCCCAGGTGTAGGCGAGGCCGGGGGCCTGGGTGGGGTCGGTCAGCCCGGGCAGCAGCAGGCGTTCGGCGTCGCCGTCGGGCGAGAGGTCGATCAGCTGCTCCCAGATGGTCTGCGCGAGCAGCCCGCGACGGTCGGCGACGGCCAGGTTGCGCAGCCCGTACACCGCCTCGACCCGGCCCTCCAGGGCGCCCGCGAGCACGGCGCCGCCGTCCGGGTCGGCCTCGACCAGCAGGATCCGCCGACCGGGCTGGAGCGGCCAGGCCAGCAGCAGCGCCAGCGCGGTCGTGGTCGCGCCGGGCGCGCCCGGGCCGCCGACCACCGCGATCACCGCCATCAGGCGCCCCCGGTCGCGCTCGGGGCTCCGGCGGCCGGCGCACCCGTGGCCGGCGCACCGGCCGACGGCGCGCCGGCGGCGGGGGCACCGGCGGAAGGCGCGCCCGCGGCGGGTGCGCCGCTCGGCGCCGGGCTCGGCGCGGCGCCACCGGTCGCGGCACCACCGGTCGCGGCACCACCGGTCGCAGCGCCGCGCGGAGCCAGCAGCACCTGGATCCGGCCGCTCGCCACCCACTGCGCCAGCCGTGGCCCGTCGGCCGTGCCGACCGCGACGTCGATCACCTGGCTGCCGTCGGTGTCCACCCGGCCGACGGTGATCACCGTCGCGGGCAGCGAGTCGGCCCGGCCGTTGTCGGGCGTGAACACCACGACCAGCTGCACCCCCGGCTGGAGCCGGCTGGCGGGCAGTTGACTGCGCTTGGCCGACACGCCGACCACGATCTGCCCGGGCTGCACGGTGAGGCCCTGGGCGAGGTCCCCGCTGGTGAGCATGGCGCCGCGCTTGAGGTCGGTGGCGGCGCGCATGCCGATCGCCTTCGCCCGGTCCTGGGCCGACACCGGGTGCAGCGCCGGGTCACCCGCGATCCGGGCGACCACCAGGTCGTCCTCGGTGATCACCTGGCCCCACGGCACGTCCCGGGCGAGGGCGAGCACCGCGACCCGCTGACCGGTGCTGTTGTAGAGGACGGCCCCGCCCAGCCCGCCGGCCGCGATCAGCGCGACCGCCATCGCCAGCACCGCAGGGCGGCGCCGCCTCGCCCGCATGGTCCGCGCGGGCGCGTGCGGTGCCGCCCGCCCCCGGCCCTTGCCCTGAGCGCCGCCCTGCTCCTGCTGCTCCGGGAGCGCCACGGACGCCCCGGCGGCCGTGGGTGTGCCGGATCCCGGCGTCGCGAATGTACGGTTCTCCACCGGGTTCCGCCCTTCCCTCGTTCGTTGCCGGCTCGTCAGTCGTCGAATCGCTCTGGTGGCGTGGTCAGTTGAGGACCTGCACCTCGGCGACCTTGAGTGTGAAGAGCGGACTGGTCTGCTTCATGGGGATCGTGAAGGTCCGCGGGTTCGGTCCGCCGACGACGGCGACGGAGACTTCCCACTTCATCGTCACCGTGGCGTTGTACACCCCGTCCTTCTGCTTGCCGGACGCGGCCTTGAACACGAAGCCGCAGTCCGGGGACTGGGCGGCGCCGTACTTGGGGTCGTACGGCGTTCCGGCCGTCGCACAGCTGGTCGTGAGGTCGTTGCCGAAGTCCCAGTACGACTCGACCAGCTTGGGGGTGACGGTGACCGAGATGCCGTGCACCGCCGCCGTCTTCGGCTCGGGCGTCGCGGCGTTGTCCGCCCAGAGCCACACCGGGGAGTTGACCACCGCCGTGCCGCCGGGCGCCACCCGGCCCACCGGCTGCCCGAAGACGAGCTTCTTCTTCGCTTCCTCGACGGCCCTGGAATCGTCCAGTGCGGTCGCCGCGCCGCCCGGCGCGGTGGCCAGGAAGACGATCTGGGCGCCGTCCTGGCCCCCACCGGTCTGCGGACAGACCTTCGAGTAGAGCGCGCCGTCCTTCGGGTCGTGGTTCTCCCAGGCCGGGTCGCCCGCCGCCGGCGGATCGTCCAACTCGCGGAAGTAGCAGCCCTCACCGCTGTCGAACCAGCCCCACTGCGGGTCGTAGCAGGCCCACGGCACACCGTGGTAGCTGCAGAGCTGCGGGCCGCTGTCCGATCCGCCGCCTCCGCCGCCTCCGCTCTCTTTCGTCGAGCCCGGCGCGGGGGTCTTTCCGCCGGAATTGGCGCCCGCGCAGATCACGTTCGGGAAACACTGCTCGGCACCGCCGCTCGGCGGTTCGTCCGCCGTCGCCGACACCGCCGAGGACAGCAGCACACCGGCCGACAGCGACGCGACGACCGCGAACCGCCGGGCCGGTTTCCGCGCGTTCAGCATGTCCGGTCCACCTCCCGCTTGAACTCGTAGATCAGCCAATGTGCTTGGAACAGTCGCAGCGACGCGGTCGCGACATACCTGTTCAGGCGCTGGGCCGGATCCTTTGCGGCCCCGGTGACGGCGTCGACGCGGTGCCAGCCCGTCAGATCGACGCAGTCCTCGATCACTGCGGTTTGCGGATCGGTTTTCAGACCCACGGACTTGACCACCGGAGAATTGCGCGGCGTTCCGGTCATCACCACTTTGGCGTCGTGGAGTTGCCGGAGACCGGCGAGGGCGTCGGACAGGGCGCGCCCGGAGGAGTACTGCTCCAGCGCGTACCCGTCCGAATCCGATCGCCCGAAGAGCTCGGCCTGGGCCTGCCACCAATCCTGATACGCCCTCAGGGCCGCCCGCCCCGTCGCCCCTTCCGGACCGTCGGTCGGCGCGATCGAGGCGTTTGAGGAACCACTCGAAGGAGTTACCGGAGCCACTCCCGCAACCGTGGGCGCCGCCGTCCCGAGGTGATCGACGGAACCGCCGGAACCACCGCCCGCACAAGCACCGAGAAGCAACGCCAGAACCGCCCCACCGACCCCAACCGCCCCAGGGCGCAACACATTTCCGCGCTGCCGCATTGCCCCACCTCGTCGCGACCGACCCGGTCCGTGATCCACGGCCGCCAGAACAATTCCGCCGTCCCGCCGGTCTTTCCGCTGGGGATCGATTCTTCGCCAACCCACCCCATCACGGCAACACCTCAGGCCCCCTGACCTTACGCGGAAGGCGGTTCCGTCGGGGCACTTTCCCGCCACAGAACGGCCAACAGTTCTTCGGAAAGCGACAATCCGGCCAATGCGCCCCGCACCGCGGCCCGATTGCGCATCAACAGGCGCCCGCCGTGCGGCGGAACGAGCAGGCGCGCGCCCGGCGCACCCGAACTACCGGCTGACTGACCCCCGTCCGTCAGCGCCGCCACGGCGGGCTGGAGGTCGAGCGGGGCGACGGCCGCGGGGGCACCCGGGACACCCTGGCGCAGGACGGTGGTCAGGCCCCGGCTGAACGAGCCCTCACCGCCCGGCAGTACGGCGTCCCGGCCGCGTCTGCCCGGGGTGTAGCGGCCGATCCGGCCCCACAGCGGGACGCGCGAATAGCTCAGCAGTTCTCCCGCGCTGTCCTCGCCGCCGCGCTCCAGGGCCGCCCAGGTGTCCCGGTCGGCCACCGCGTCGACCACCAGCAGCGCCTCCTCCTGGTCCCCGTGCACCATCGCGCTGACCACCCAGTCCCAGGCGAGGCCCCGGCGGTAGGCGTTGTCGGGGGTGCTGCCGCCGGTGACCAGGGCGAGCCGGCGCCCGCGCGGGTCGGCGACCAGCTGACCGACCAGGCAGACCACCAGCCAGCGGCCGGGGTGCTGCGCCGCGTCCCGCACGGCGGTGAGCATCGCGTTGGCGTCCGCGTCCGGCGGCGCCGTGACGACCCGACAGCCGGCCGCGCCGGTGTCGAAGCACATCCCGGGCAGCACCTCCGCGAGCAGCCGGGCACCGTCCGGCGCGAGCGCCGCACCGCCGAAGGCCCGGTCGGGCCCGCCGTCCGCCCCGATCACCACCAGATCGACCCCGCCCGCCATCGGTTCCCCCTCCTGGCCGGCCCCGGCGCACCCGGGGCCGCCGCCCTCACTGCGGTCCGCCGCGCTTCGCGGACGGGCCGCCGTCCGCGTCACCGTTCCCGGCCCGCGTCACCGTTCCCGGCCCGCGTCGCCGTTCCGCCGCCGGGCAGGCTATCGCCCGGGCGGCCTCCGACGGGGCTCCCGACCCGCCCGCTCAGGGACCATGGGCCCTATCGACGCACGCGCCGACCGAGGACGATCGGACGCATGGAGCGTGAGGACCGAGTGGAGACCCTGAGCGAGGCCGAGTGCCTGCGGCTGCTCAGCACCGTGCCCGTCGGGCGCGTGGTGTACACCGAGCACGCGCTGCCGGCCGTCCTGCCGGTCTCCTTCGAGGTCCTGGACGGGCGGCTGGTGCTCGCGGTGCGCCGGGGAAGTGCCACCGCGCGCGGGCTCGACGGCACGGTGGTGGCCTTCCAGGCCGATCTGCTGGACCCGGTCACCCGCACCGGGTGGAGCGTGCTGGTGCACGGGCGGGCCGACGTGGTGCGCGATCCCGAGCAGGTGCGGCGGGTGCTGCGTTCCGGGCTGCGGCCGTGGGTGGGCGACCCGGAGCCGCTGTTCGTCGCGCTGGTGCCGGAACTGGTGAGCGGTCGGCGGCTGTTCCCGACCGGGCAGGGCGCCGTGGGGCGCGCCGCGCTGCGGCCCTGAGCAGCCGGGCGGCGGCGGGGCCCGCGGGCCTGGTTCTTGTTCCCGTCTCGGACTCGGTTCCGGTTCCGGTTCCGGGCTCGGTTCCGGTTCCGGGCTCGGTTCCGGTTCCGGGCTCGGGCTCGGGCTCGGGCTCGGGCTCGGGCTCCTGACAGATACCGGTGGGTAGGCATACGCTTCCGGCGTCCTGGCCCCTCCGCGGGCCCGTCCCCCTCCAGGAGCGCACCGTGACGACCTTCGCCTCCCTCGCCGACCTCACCGCCGCCGTCGGCACCGAGCTGGGCACCAGCGAGTGGCACACCATCGAGCAGCGGCAGATCGACCTGTTCGCCGAGGCGACCGGCGACCACCAGTGGATCCACGTGGACCCGGAGCGGGCCAAGGAGAGCCAGTTCGGCTCGACCATCGCGCACGGGTACCTGACCCAGTCGATGATCCCGGTGCTGGCGAAGGAGTGCTACGCCGTCGAGGGCGTGCGGATGGCGCTGAACTACGGTTCGGAGAAGGTGCGCTTCCCGGCGCCGGTGCCGGTCGGCACGGCGATCCGGGCCACCGCCGAGCTGCTCTCGGCGACCGAGGTGCCCGGCGGCGTCCAGGCCGTGGTGCGCTTCACCATCACGAGCGAGCGGAGTGCCAAGCCGCACTGCGTCGCGGAGACGATCACGCGCTTCTACGCCTGACCGGGCCGGCCCGGGCGCCGCAGCCCGGCCGGGCCGGCGGCGCCGGAGCCCGCCCCGGGTACGCCGATTGGACCGCGCCGGGCCCTCCACCAGGTCCGGACGGCCCACGGCGAGTAACCTCCGACGAGATGGTTGTCGTACCGCAGTGACCCCGGCCGACGGCCGTGACCACGGCCGTCACCGAGGTGCGCGCCCCGGCCTGCCCGGTAGCCGTGACCGTCCTTGGAGGAGCCGTGCCCCGCCCCGTCCCCTGGTTCTCCCGCCTCGCCGGTCTGTCCTCGCAGTTCGCCCCGCCCGCCGCCGGCCCCGCCGCCGACCGCGCCGTCCCCGGGCTGGCCGGGCTGCCCCGGGCCGCGTGGCACCGGGTGCGGACCGACGCCTTCGGCGCCGAGCCCCGGGGCGAGCGACTGGCCCGGATCCGCCGCTCCCCGCAGTTCGCCGACGGCGCCTTCCGCAACCCGGTACCGACCCGCCGCCTGGTGTACGAGCGCAGCCCGCTGGAGATCACCCGCGCCCAGCTGACCGGGGACAAGGCCCGACGGGCCCCGGCCGCCGCCGTACCCGTGCACCGGCTGCTCCCGGGCGACCTGGCCACGCCGCCGGACTCCGGACTGCGGCTGACCTGGCTGGGTCACGCCACCGTGCTCGCCGAGATCGACGGACGGCGCGTCCTGCTCGACCCGGTCTGGGGCGAGCGCTGCTCCCCGTTCGGCTGGACCGGCCCCAAGCGGCTGCACCCGGTGCCGCTGCCGCTGTCCGAACTCGGGCCGGTGGACGTGGTCGTGGTCTCCCACGACCACTACGACCACCTGGACATGGCCACCATCCGGGCACTGGCCGGGACGGCGGCCGTGTTCGCCGTGCCGCTCGGGGTCGGGGCGCACCTGGAGCACTGGGGCGTGCCGCCCGAACGGATCGTCGAGCTGGACTGGTGGGAGTCCGCCGAGGTCGCCGGACTGACCCTGACCGCCACGCCGGCCCGGCACTACTGCAGCCGCGGCCCGCGCACCAGCAGCCTGTTCCTGTGGGCCTCCTGGGTGGTGGCCGGCGACAGTCACCGGATCTTCCACAGCGGGGACACCGGCTACTTCCCGGGCTTCGCCGAGATCGGCCGCCGGCTCGGCCCGTTCGACGCGACGATGGTGCAGGTCGGCGCGTACAGCGACTTCTGGCCCGAGGTGCACATGACGCCCGAGGAGGGTGTCCGGGCGCACCTGGACCTCGGCGGCGAGCTGCTGCTGCCGATCCACTGGTGCACCTTCAACCTGGCGCTGCACCCGTGGGAGGAGCCGGCCGAGCGGGTGGTCACCTCCGCCCAGGTGCTCGGGGCACGCCTCGCGATGCCCCGGCCCGGCAAGCCCTTCGAGCCCGCCGACCCGCCCGCCCTGCGCCTCTGGTGGCGCGCCGTCACCGCCCCGCGCGGCGTCGAACCGCCGACCGAGGAGCGGGCGGCCGCAGCGGGGGCTGAGGCAGAGGCTGCCGCCCCCGCGTCGGCGGCGTCGGCCGCGTCGGCCACGGAGACGGCCGAGCCGCGCGAGCAGGTGACGGAGTTCAGCTGACAACTTTCAGCGAACAGATTTCAACATCTGTTCGCTGAAAGTTGTCTTCTGAAACCTGTTCGCTGCCGGCTGCCGGCTGCCGACCGTGAGCCGCCCTCACCCTCACCCCGCGAGGACGTCCCGCGGTACCCCGCGAAGAAGCGCCGGTTGGCGGCGGCGCCGAGCGGGGTGGCGCCGCCGGAGGTGGCCAGGTCGAGGCGCCGGCCGTCGGCGCCGTCCAGGACGGCCGACGGACGCAGATAGGCGTACGCGTGTGCGGATTGCGTCATGGCGAACACGCTAGGTGAGGGGTGTGGCAGTCCGGCGGGGCACGACCGGACTGGAACGTGTTCTACACCGCCTTCGGGGTCGGCCGAGTTATCCAGGTCACACCACGGCACGGTTGGCTTCTGCCACTATGACCTCGTGACCGACCTGACCGCACCGCCCGTCCCGGCCGCCCCGGACACCCGACCGACCTCCCCGTTCGCCGAGCTGCTGGAGCTGGAGCAGCTGGACGAGAACACGTTCCGGGGCTACTGCCACGCCGGTGCCCCGATGCGCGCCTTCGGCGGCCACGTCGCCGCACAGGCGATCGTCAGCGCCGGGCGCACCTGCGAGGACCGCCGCCCGGTGCACTCGCTGCACGGCTACTTCCTGCTGCCGGGCACCCCGACCCGCCCGATCGACTACGTGGTCGAGCGGGTGCGCGAGGGCGTCTCGTACACCACCCGCCGGGTGACGGCGGTGCAGAAGCGGAACGAGATCTTCTCGCTCACCGTCTCCCTCAAGCACCCCGAACCGGGCGCCGACCGCCACCGCGAGATGCCGCCGCTGCCCGGCCCCGAGTCGCTGCCGGACGCCGTCGCCAACGCGCCCGAGGAGGTCCGCCGGACGGTCGCCCTCACCGGCGGCTTCCGCGACCTCGACGTCCGCTTCGTCCCGCCGGGCGCTCCCGGGGTGCCGCCGTCCGTCCCCGGGCTGCTCCAGCACTTCGTCTGGATGCGCACCGCCTCCCGGCTGCCGGACGGCGACCCGCTGCTGCACGCCGGCGCGCTGGCCTACCTGTCGGACCTCACCCTGGCCTCGACCGCCGGGCTGGACGAGCAGCCGAACTTCTTCCAGCGCACCGAGCCGCCGACACTGCTGATGGCCTCGCTGGACCACGCGATGTGGTTCCACCGCCCGTTCCGGGCCGACGAGTGGCTGCTGTTCGCCCAGCGCAGCCCGTCCTCCTCGGACGGCCGCGGACTGGCGATCGGCGAGTTCTACGACCGGGACGGCCGGCTGGTCGCCTCGGCCGTCCAGGAGGCGCTGATCCGCCGGCAGGACTAGGGAGCCAACGCCGCCCCGCAGGCGAGGGTTTGAAGACGGGCCCTGGCCCTGCCGCACCCGGGTGGCCCCCGGGCGAACGGAAGGGGGCCGGTCGGCGTCATACTCCTGAGCGGCCCCGGCCCGTATCATGGTGCGGGTGACCAAGGTTGACCTGTCACCACGGCCGGTGGAGGCGATGTCTCCGCGTCAGCTCGAACGCCGCGAAAGCCTGATCGCGGCCGCGCTCGCCCTGGTGAACGAGATCGGCGTCGAGCGGCTGCAGATGAAGCAGGTCTGCGAGCGGTCCGGAGTCGCCCTGGGGACGGCGTACCGCTACTTCTCGTCCAAGGACCACCTCCTGGCGGCGGCGATCGCCGAGTGGCACCGCCTGCTGCTGGCCGACCTGGTGGCCGAGCTGCGCGGGCCACGGGCCGGGCTGGGGGACACCGACCGGGCGGTCCGGTTCGTCCGGGGCGGGATGCGGGCCTACCAGCGGCAGCCCGAACTCGCCCGGCTACGGGTGGCCGTCGCCGCCTCCACCGATCCGTTCGCCAGCGAGGCGCTGCAGGGCATGGCCCGGGCCGACAGCACCGCTCTACAGGCGGTGACGGCCGACGTGCCGGCCGCGTCCAGCGACCTGGTGCGGCACATCGTCGCCCACGCCTGGCAGGGCGAGCTGACCGCCTGGGTGACCGGCCGCACCACCCTCGGGGACGCCCGGCGGCGGCTGGAGGACGTGGTGCGGCTGGTGCTGACCCCGTACGAGACGCAGTACCCGGCCCCGTACGAGGTCCAGTCCACCGGCTGATTCCCGCCCGGCCCGGGCCGGACCGCCGACCGACCCTCAGGCGGGTCGGGTCGGCGCTCCGAGCCCGGGGGCGGGCACGGGTACGAGCGCGGGTACGGGCGCGGATACGGGCGCGGCCGGACCGCGCGGTCAGACCACCGTCACGGGGTGGGCCACCACCGCGCCGAACAGGTAGCCCTCCCGGTTGAGGACCGCCCGCTCGGGCTGGCCGTTGCCCCGGCGGTCCGTCGCGCGGGCGCGCAGCTCGTACCGGCCGGGCCGCCCGGGGCGCCAGTCGAAGCTCCAGCGCGTCCAGTCGTCAGCGCGCGACCCGCCGTGCAGCACGGCGCGCCGCCAGGTCCGGCCGCCGTCGGTGCTCACCTCGACCCGGCGCACCGCCGCCGTGCCGGACCACGAGCGCCCGTGCAAGCGGTGGACGCGACCGGCCTCCAGCACCGCGCCCCGGGCCAGTTCGAACGCGCTCCGGACCACCTGCGCGGTGAGCGGCGCGCCGCCGCCCGGCGGGTGGTCGGGGCCGAACATCCGGTAGAAGTCGGTGTTCCACGGCGAGTGGAGCGGGTGGTCGGCGACCTCGATGCTGCCGACCCACTTGATCGAGGCGATGCCCACCCAGCCGGGCACCACCAGCCGCAGCGGCGCACCGTGGTCGGGGGTCAGCGGCTCGTCGTTCATCTCGTACGCGAGCAGCGCGTCCTCCAGCGCCTTGGCGATCGGCAGCGGGCGGCGCACCGGGCCGTGGTCGACGCCGTCGACGACGTAGTGCGCGTCCAGGCCCGTCGGCAGCACGTCGACCGCCTCGCCGGTCAGTCCGGCCGCCCGCAGCACCTCGGCCAGCCGGACGCCCCGCCAGAGCGCCGAGCCGATCGCACCGAGCGTCCACGGGGTGCCCGGGGCGCGTCGGCCCTGCTGGCGGCGGAAGTAGTCTCGGCCGTTCCCGGCGCACTCGATCACCGCACTGATCCGGGTCGCGGGCAGCGCCCGCAGCGCCGCCAGGTCGAACTCCACGGGCCGTTCGGCCGTCGGGGCGCCGCGCAGACCGCTGCCGAACAGCCGCAGCCGCCAGGTGCCGGCGTCGATCAGCGGGGTGCCGGTGTGGTTGCGGACGAAGAACCGCTCCACCGGCACGTGCCGGCCGACGGTCGGCCGGCCCTCGGCGTCGCGCAGCGCCTCCCAGCGCATCTCGGCGTTGGTGCCGTGCGGGACGAACCACTCGGCGGGCAGCGGCTTGACGATCCCCGACGTGGCGTCACCGGGCGCATCGCCCGACACGGCATCGCCAGGCGTCGCATCACCGAGCGTGGCATCGCCCGACACGGCATCACCGGGCGTGGCGTCAAAGGACGGAACGCTGCCGGACGTGGCACCGCCGGACGCGGCGTTTCCGGACATGGGGCCTGGCACCTCCTCGGCGACCACCCGGCCCGGGGCAACACCGGTGCGGCCGACGCGGGCACGGTGGGCGCCCCGGCGGCGGAGAGCGTTCGTACGGTGCCCGAACCGCGCTCCGTGCTCCCAGCGTAGGCGTTCCTGCGCGGTACGTGACCACGGCGGGGGCGGCCGGCCCGCTTCCGGCCCGCTTCCGGCGCGCCCCCGCGTCCGGCGCGCCTCCCGGCGTACCGCGCGCCCCGGGCGTACGGCGCGCTCCCCGGGCACCGGTCCGGTGCCCGCGCTTGACCTTCCCACCGGTGTGAACACCTACGGTCCTCGCTGTCGGAGGAATCCACCGCCCACCAAGGAGCGCCGTCATGCCGTCCACCCCCGCCCCGCTCGCCCGGATCGTCCAGGGCTCCGGCCCCGGCCTGCTGCTCGCGCACGGCGCCGGCGGCAGCGCCCGCGACAACTGGGGCCCGCTGCTGCCCGACCTGGCCGTCCACCGCACCGTCGTCGCCCCCGACTACCCCGGCTCCGGCGACAGCCCGTTCGAACCCGGCGGCCCCACCCTGGACGAGTTGGCCGAGCGGCTGGTCGCGACCGCCGACGCGGAGGGCCTGGACACCTTCGACCTGGCGGGCTACTCGCTCGGCGCCGCCGTCGCCGTCCGGATCGCCACCCGCCACCCCGGGCGGGTCCGTTCGCTGCTGCTGCTCGCCGGCGTGGCCGGCGGCTCGGCCCGGATGCGGCTGCTCTCCGAGCTGATCGTCGACCTCGGCGAGCGACCCGACGACCTCGCCCGCCTGGTGCTCACCGTCGTGCTCGGCGGGACCTGGGTGGACGCCCTGCCCGCCGAACAGCTCGCCGGGCTGCTGGAGGCACTCAAGTCCCCGCTGTCGGACGGCTTCCGCCAGCAGTTCCGGCTCGCCGCCGAGGCCGACGTGCGGGCGGAGCTGGGCGCGGTCGCCGTGCCGACCCTGGTCGTCGGCACCGCCGAGGACATGCTCGTCCCCCCGTCCCAGCACCGTCTGCTGGCCGAGGGCATCCCCGGCGCGCGCTACGTCCGACTCTCCAGCGGGCACCTGCCGGTGGTCGAGGCGCTGCCCGAACTGCGCGGCGTGGTAATGGAGTTCATCAAGGGCCTGGACGAGGGCTGACCGAGCGGGCCGGTCCGCGAGAGCCGGGCCGCGAGAGCCCGTCCGCGAGAGCCCGTCCGCGAGGGCCGGGCAGGCGGGAACACCCCGGCCGACCGCGACGTTCGCCCGATCATGCGCATCGGAGAACTCGCCAGCCTGACCGGGGTGTCCACCCGGCTGCTCCGCTACTACGAGGAGCAGGGCCTGCTCCGGCCCGCCCGCACGACGGCCGGCTACCGCGAGTACGGCGAGGAGGACACCGTACGGGTGTGGCAGATCCGCAGCCTGCTGGCGGCAGGACTGACCACCCGGGTCATCGGCGAACTGCTGCCCTGCGCCACCGGCCCGGTCCCGGTCCTGGAGGCCTGTCCGGACCTGCTCGCCACGCTGCGCGGCGAGCTCGCCGAACTCGACGCCCGGATCGACGACCTCACCGGCAACCGCGTCGCCCTCTCCCACTACATCGCCACCGCGCACGGCACTGACGCGGAACACGCAGCCTGACGGGACACCCCTCCGCCGTCCCGGCCGGCCTCCGGGAAGTCGCCGCCCGGGTCGCCGCCCGGGTCGGCGTCCGAGTCACCGCCCGGGTCGCCGTCGGCGATCGATCGACACGGCGCTGACCAGGGCGTACGCCCCGCTCGGGAGGGGTGGGGCGTACGCGGCCAACCGACGCCCAACCCCCGTCCGGACTTCACCCGCGCGTACCGACCGTTCACGCCGCAATGGCAACCTCCGGGTCATGAACGCCAGCCCTCAGGCGCCCTACCAGGAACCGCGCTTCCCGCTCCCGCAGCGGCACCGTCGTCTGCTCGCCTGCACCGCCGTCCTCGCCTCCATCGCCCTCGGCGCCCTCGGCGTCGGCGCCACCGTGGAAACCGTCGAACACGGCTCCCTCGTCAGCGCCACCGCCACCGCCGGCAAGTAACCGCACCCCGGCTCCCAGCACCGCCGCCCGCAGTCCGGGCGCGGTGCTTCCGTCTTCCCGGCCCCCGTCCTCCCGGCCGCGTGACGAATCCACCGTCCACGGCAGCCGTCCGCCGGCACCGTGCCATGCTGGGCCGAAACGTTCCGGTCGGGGGAGGACAGATGGTCGAGGACGGACACCGGGGCAGTGGCAGCCCGACGGATGCCGGGCGAGCACCGCACGCAGGCTTCGACGTGGCCCGGCGGGGCTACGACCGGGCCCAGGTCGACGAGTACTTCGCACTGCCGGCGCAGCGGCGCCCCGACCGCCCGCAGTTCGACCTGGTCCGCCGCGGCTACGACCGGCGCCAGGTCGACGAAGCCATCACGCTCGCCCGCGCAGGCGGCCCCCTGCCGCCCACCCCGTAGCCGGGCCACGTAGCCGGGCCACGTAGCCGGGCCCCGGAACCGGACGGAAGCGTCGGTCGCACCGGGCCGGCAGCCACCGGCCCCTGCTCGGCACCGTGCTGACCGCTACCGCCCTGCTCGTCCGGGCCGCCGGACGGATGAAGGGCGCCGGGCGGGCGCTACGCGCGCTGTCCGGCGCGGGGGCCCGGGGGCGACGGGATGAACGGGGCCGGGCGGGAGTGGCGGCCGGTGCCGGGGGTGGGCTGGAGGTCCGGGGCGGGGGCGAAGCGGGCGGCGTGGGGGCGTAGGTGCCAGGTCGGCGGGCGCTTGGGCTGCGGGGTCGGGGTGATCAGGCCGAGCCGGTGGAGGAGGTCCAGGGCGTCGCGACGCAGGGCCGTGCGGTCGGAGAGGTAGCGGGCCGGGAGGCCGTACTCGTCGGTGATGTCGCCGAGGACGCCGTCTATCAGCGCGTCGGCGATCGGCACGTCGCCCTCGCTGGTCTCCGCGGGCAGCGGGCGGACCTCCTCGACCAGGCGCTCGACCAGCAGCAGGGTGGCCTGGGCGAGGGTGCCGGCGCCGGGGAGGGCGAGGTCGGTGAGTTCGGCGGCCGGGTCGAGCAGGGCGACGCCCTCGGCGCGGAGTTCGGTCTCCAGGCCGAGGAAGTCGGCGAGCGCGGCGGGACCGCTGAGCCGGTGCTCGTGCAGCCAGGTGCGGCAGTCCTCGGGGAGGTCGGCGGCGAGGACGGCGGGCGTCTCTGCGAGGAGGCGGCGGACGGCGGTGGCGGGTTCGGCCTCGGCGGCGCGGCGGACGAGGTCGGCGGCGTCGGCGGCCAGGGCGGGCGGGCCGACCGGGACGGCGCGGGCGAGTTCGCGGTCCACGGTCAGGACGAAGGTGTCGGCGGAAGGGCCGGCAGGGGCATCTGCGGCGGGGTCGGTCGGCAGCTCGCCGAGCACCTGCCATCCGGCCAGCGCGGCCAGCGCCATGTCGAGGTCGGCCGGGTCGGCGGTCAGGCCGGGGGCGGCGGCCCGCATCGCGTCGAGCAGCCTCCGGTACTCCAGCTGCTCGGGGGCGTCGACCAACAGGGCCAGGGCGAGCGCGAGTTGGGCGTAGCCGCCGGGGGTGAACGGCGCGCCGGTGACGGGGTGTTCGAGGCGGCGGGCGGCGCCGAGGCCGAGGCCGGCCTTGCACAGCCGGGCGTGCCAGGGGCCGACGTCGAGGCGGTAACCGAGCAGCGTGTCGAAGCGCTCGGCCAACCAGTCGCGGTGACGGCGGATCAGCGGGAAGCCGTCGGCGTGCGGACCGGAGGCGGTGACCAGCGGGTGCGCCAGCAACAGCCGGGCGGCGATCCGGCGTTCGGCGGCGGGGAGCTCCTCGCCGGAACGATCCTGCGCGACCACGAGCGGAGGCGGGCCCGCACTCGCGGCTTCCTCCGGCATCAGCGGGATGCGCTCGGGCTTGCGGTGCCTGCCGGGCCTGCCCGGCTTGGCGCCTGACCGGACGACGGGCAGCTCGGCGGAGTCGCGCCGGGCGCGGCGCAGTCCGCCGTCGCCGCGGGCCTCACGGGAGCGCGCGGACGCGAAGCCGTAGGCGGTGGGGCCGTGCCACCAGCTGACGTCGGGGTCGGCGGGCTCGGCCGGCGCGCCGAGGTGGCGGGCGGGGTAGAGACCGAAGGAGGCGGTGCAGAGGTCGTCGGCGGCGGCGGGGGTCGCGGCCGCGAACCAGTGGGCCAGCCGCAGCAGCCCCGGGTCGGGCGAGAGGGCGACATCCTGGGCAGCACCGTGGGCGCCACCGGCGGCCTGTGCGTCGTCGGCACCGTCCGCGGCGCCGGTCCCGGGTTCAACATCAGCGGTGTCGGAGGCGCCGGCGGCATCGAGGGCGTCGGCCGCACCGGCCCGCGCGGCTTCGCGTACGGCGAGGACGGCGGCGGCGGTCCCCCGACCTGCCCCGCCCGTACGTCCGTTCGGCCGACCGGCCGCCACCCGGGTGGCACCGACCGCGTACTCCTGCTGATCCATGTCGGAGTCCAGAGTAGACGGTGCCCGGGTCACCCGGTGGCAGCAACCGCCCTCCTGAGGAAGTCTCCGCAAGAGCCCTGGAATCGGCCGCTGCCCCTCCGCTCCGCGGCCCACCGCCCCCCGGCCGCGCCGTCACCCGCCCGACGCCGCCCGGGTTACGCACCGGTAACCTACCCTTCCGGCCCCCGTTCGGCTCCCTTAGGGTCGGTACGGATCCGCCACCACCGGCACGGATCCGCCACCGCCCGAGCCCCGGAGGCCACGCCGGCATGAGCGAGCCCCGCGAGCGATTCACCAAGAGGTGCACATGAGCATTCGTACGACCACCCGTGCCGTCCTCGGTGCACGCCTGCGGTCGGCCGGCGGCCTGCTGGGCGGATTCGCAGCCACCTCGGCGGCGCACCTCGGCTCGATCCTGTCCGGCGCGTCGGTGCTGCAGAACGCCACCAAGCCGGCACTGATGCCGCTGCTGGCGGCCCACAGCGTGGCGGCGGCCAGGACCGCCGAGCGGGAGGCGCCGAAGCTGCTGGCACCGGCGCTGCTGCTGAGCGCGGGCGGGGACGTGCTGCTCCAGCTGAAGAACGACCCCGCGTTCCTGGCCGGCATGGGTTCCTTCGCCGCCGCGCACGTCTGCTACGTGACGATGTTCGTCCAGCGCGGGGCGCTCACCGACCGCCGGCGTGCCCTCGTCGTCGCGGCCGCGTACGCGACGGCCTGGGTGGCGCTGGTCGGTCGGCTCTGGCCGGACCTCGGGGACCTGCGGGTCCCGGTGGCCGGCTACAGCCTGCTGCTGACCTCGACGGCCGTCACCTCGGCCGGACTGAGCTGGCGGACCGGACTGGGCGGGGCGCTGTTCCTGCTCTCCGACACGCTGATCGCCACCAAGCTGGCGAAGTGGCGGGAGCTGCCGGGGCATCAGTTCTGGATCATGGCCACCTATGTGCTGGCCCAGTACCTGCTGGCCGGCGGCCTGCTCGCGCACGAGGAGGGACGCGCCCAGGAGGACGGCACCACCGAGTGGAGCGGGCTCGCCCGGCGGACCGGAGTCGCGCCGCTGGAGCCCCGGACCGTCTGAGCCGTTCGACCCGCCCGAACTGCGACCCGTCCGAACTGCGGACCCGGCGGACCCGGCGGACCGCCCGACACCGCACCGCACCGCCGGTCCCGTCAGGGTCCGGCGGTGCGGTGCGGCACAGGGGTATCGGGGACGCCATCAGGCACCGCGCCTCCGGAGCAGCCAGAAGCCGCCGACGCCTCCCGCGACCAGGGCGAGGCCACCGGCCAGCTCCGCCGGGTTCTCCGCGACCGAGCCGCCGAGGCCGGTCTGCACGGCGCCGTGCGGGGCGACCTGCTGGCTGCCGGCGCCGGACTGCCCGAGCGAGCCGGCCCACTCCCCCGCCGCCTTGCCCCAGTCGCCGAGGCTCTTGTCGGGGGTGGCGGGGGTGGCGGGGGTGACGGTGGCGACGGTCACCGTGGTCGAGAAGGCGCCGCCGTCCGGGCAGATGCCGTCGACCTTGCTGTCCCCGGACTGCTGGGAGGCCAACCGGGCGGAGCCGGTGTGCTTGCCGTCCGGGCCGAGGGTGAGGGTCGCCGGGCCGCCCTCGAAGGCGGCGGAGTGGGCGGTGATGGTCTTGGCGTCGGGCTTGTCCGACTTCTCGCAGGAGACCGTGACCGTCACGGTCTGGCCCGGTGCGGCCTGGGACGGGCTGACCGAGGCCGAGCCGTCCCTGGCGGAAGCGAGGGGGGCCGTCAGGCCGGTCAGCGCCGTCGCGCCGATCAGGGCGGCGGCGGCCGTACGCATGGGGCGCATGCCGGAACCTCCGGGATTCTCGGGCGCAGCCGGGGACTCCCATGTCCACGTGGTCGATCAACCGCACCCGGTCATTCACCGACGGTAGGCACCCGCCCCGCACTCAGCCAGCGCTCAGGACCGTTCGGGTTACCGCGCCGCTACCGGAGGTCACCGGCCGGGCGGCCCCGCTGCCCCGGCGATCGGGGTGCTCACAGGTCGAGGTCCACCACGACCGGCGCGTGGTCCGAGGTGCCCTTGCCCTTGCGGGCCTCGCGGTCGACGTAGCTGTCGGTGACGGCGTCGGCGAAGGCCTTGTTGGCGTACGTGAGGTCGATCCGCATGCCGCGGTTCTTGGGGAAGGCCAGCTGGCGGTAGTCCCAGTAGGTGTACGGACGGTCGTACTTCAGCGGGCGCGGCACGACGTCGTGCAGGCCGATCTCGCCGAGGGCCTCCAGGGCGGCGCGCTCGACCGGGGTGACGTGGGTGAGGCCCTCGAAGGCGGCGACGTCGAAGACGTCCTCGTCGGACGGGGCGATGTTGAAGTCCCCGAGGACGGCGAACGGACGGGCGCCGGCGGCGTCCTCGACGGAGGCCTTGCGCAGCGCCTCCAGCCACTCCAGCTTGTAGTGGTAGTGCGCGTGGCCGACCTCGCGGCCGTTGGGCACGTAGACCGACCAGACCCGGACCGGGCCGCAGGTGGCGGCGACGGCGCGCGGCTCGACGTCGGGCAGCAGGGCGCCGTCGGCGAGGTAGCCGGGCTGGCCGGGGAGGTCACGCACGACGTCCTCCAGGCCGAGCCGGGAGACGATGGCGACGCCGTTCCACCGGCCGGTGCCGTGCGCGGCGGTCTCGTAGCCGAGCTCGCGGACCTCGTCGTACGGGAAGGCGTCGGCCGCGCACTTGAGCTCCTGGAGGCAGAGCACGTCGGGCTTGGCGCTCTCCAGCCACTCCAGGAGCTTGGGCAGCCGCGCGGTGACGGAGTTGATGTTCCAGGTGGCGATGCGGACGGTCACGGCGGGCGGCCTTCCCGGTGGTTCGGTGCGGACGGGGTGCTGACGAGGTGC
Organism: Kitasatospora sp. NPDC085464; assembly: GCF_044541955.1. Taxonomy (NCBI): domain Bacteria; kingdom Bacillati; phylum Actinomycetota; class Actinomycetes; order Kitasatosporales; family Streptomycetaceae; genus Kitasatospora; species Kitasatospora sp. NPDC085464. The sequence goes on along the minus strand of NZ_JBITTM010000013.1, from coordinate 160,699 downwards.
TGACGGGGTGCTGACGGGGTGCTGCTGACGGGGCGGGCCTGCCCTCGTGAGGGAGGCCCACCCCGAACATACCGTCCGGCACTGACAATCCGGACGGCCCCGGCGCGCGGCCGCCGGCCGGGTCAGCGTGCGGGCCGGACCACCGCGGCCGAGCCGCCGCCGCGCCGCACCGGTTCGGCGGCGGCCACCCAGCGCCCGTCCGGCAGCCGTTCCACGCCCGTGGCGGCGCCGATCTCCGCCACGCCGGCGAAGGCGTGCCCGAGCGCTTCCAGCCCGGCCCGCTCGGGCAGCGCCAGGAAGGCGGGCTCGGCCTGGGTCGCGGCGGTGTTGCGCTGGCTGGCGCGCGGCGCGGCGATCGCCTGCTCCAGGCTCAGGCCGCGGTCCAGCCGTCCGAGCAGCACCTGCAGGGTGGTGGTGATGATGGTCGCGCCGCCGGGGCTGCCGGTGGCGAGGAAGGGCTCGCCGTCGCGCAGCACGACGGTCGGCGACATCGACGAGCGCGGCCGCTTGCCCGGGCCCGGCAGGTTGGGGTCGGGGACGCCGGGGGCGAGCGGGGTGAAGTCGAAGTCGGTCAGCTCGTTGTTGAGCAGGAAGCCGCGGCCGGGGACGGTGATGCCGCTACCGCCGGTCTGCTCGATGGTGAGCGTGTAGGAGACGACGTTGCCCCAGCGGTCGGCGACCGTCAGATGGGTCGTGTTGGGGCCCTCGTACGGTTCGGCCACGGCCTGGCCGGTGTCGGCGCAGTCGGCCGGGTGGCGCGGGTCGCCGGGGGCGAGCGGGCTGGTCAGCGCGTGGTCGGGGCTGATCAGGCAGGCCCGGGAAGCGGCGTAGCGCTCGGACAGCAGTTGCCTGGTGGGGACGTCGACGGAGGCCGGGTCGCCGACCCACCGGTTGCGGTCGGCGAAGGCGATCCGGGAGGCCTCCAGGAAGTGGTGGTAGTACTGCGTGCCGCTGTACGCGGAGACGTCGCCGCCGTCCTCCAGGATGTTCAGCGCCTCGCCGACGGTGGTGCCGCCGGAGCTGGACGGGGCCATCGAGTAGACGTCGTAGGCACCGTGGGCGACGTGGGTGGGGGCCTGGTCGCGGACCCGGTAGGCGGCGAGGTCGGCGACGTCCACCTTGCCGGGGCGGGCGTTGCGGCCGGAGGCCGGGTCGACCGGCGGGTGCTGCAGGGTGTTGACGACGTCCTCGGCCAACTTCCCCTGGTAGAAGGCCTTCACGCCGTCCTTGGCGAGCAGCCGGTAGGTGGCGGCGAGGTCCGGGTTGCGCAGGACGCTGCCGACCTCGGGGGGCTTTCCGCCGGGCAGGTAGAGCGCGGCGGTGGCCGGGAAGTCCTTGAACCTGGCCTGGTTGTCGGCGGTCTGGCCGCGGAAGGTCTCGTCCACGACGAAGCCGTTGTCGGCGATCCGCTCGGCGGGTTCGAGGGCCCGGGCGAGCGAGCGGGTGCCCCACTGGCGGAGCGCGGCGTCCCAGGTGGCCGGGGTGCCGGGGACACCGACGGAGAGGCCGCTGGTGACGGCGTCGGCGAAGGGCAGCGGCTTGCCGTCCTCCAGGAACAGCCCGGTGTCGGCGGTGCGGCCGGCGGTCTCCCGGCCGTCGATGGTGTGCACCCGGCCGGTGGCGTGGTCGTAGTAGACGAAGTACCCGCCGCCGCCGATGCCGGAGGAGTACGGCTCGGTGACCCCGAGGGCGGCCGCGGCGGCGACCGCCGCGTCCACGGCGTTGCCGCCGTTGCGCAGCACCTCGATCCCGGCGGCGGTGGCGTCGGCGTCGACGGTGGCCACCGCTCCCCCCCAGCCGACCGCCTCGGGCACCTTCGGCGGCGGGGCCGCGGCCCCGGCCGGCAGCGCGGTGGACCAGACCAGTGCGGTGGTGAGCAGCAGTGGTGGTGCCAGACGGGTCAGAGCCCTCATCCGAGTCCTCCTGAGTCGACGTCAACTCAGTTGTTCCACAGGAGGGATGATCCGACAACCACACGGTGCCGCTACCGGCGGGTAGTTGACGAGACGGAAGCACGGCCGACAGAGTTCGGCGAACGAAGTTCAGCGAACAGATTTCATCATCTGTCCGCTGAACTCTGTCGCCCCGGGCAGCACCCGGCATCCCCCACCACCGCCCCGTATCCCCCACCACCACGGCGCACTACAGCGCGCTGCGCTCCACCCGCCGCCGCTTGATGGTGCGGAAGCGCCGGGCCACCTGCCGGGCGAGGTCGGCGGCGCCGACCAGGCCGGCCTCGTTGCCGAGGGCGGCGTGCACGATGGCCGCCTCCGGGCGGAAGCCGCGGCCGGTGAGGGTGCGGCGGAAGGTGTCGCGGGCCGGTCCGAGCAGCAGGTCGCCGGCCTCGGAGACGCCGCCGCCGATGACGAAGCGGCCCGGGTCCAGCCCGGCGGCCAGGTTGGCGATGCCGACGCCCAGCCAGGTGCCGACCTCGTACAGCAGCTCGATGGCGGTCGGGTCGCCGTCCTGCGCGGCCTCGGTGACCAGCGGGCCGGTGATGCCCTCGACCGTCCCGCCCGCCCGGGCCAGCAGCGGCTGCACCACCGGGGACTCCTCGGCGACCAGTTCGCGCGCGTCACGCACCAGCGCGTTGCCGGAGGAGTACTGCTCCCAGCAGCCGCGGTTGCCGCACGGGCAGCGGTGGCCGCCGGGCAGCACCTGCATGTGCCCGAACTCGCCCGCCAGCCCGTACTTGCCGCGGTCGACGTAGCCGTCCCGGACCACCGCGCCGCCGATGCCGGTGCCCAGGGTGAGCATCACCATGTGGTCCTCGCCGCGCCCGGCGCCGAAGCGCCACTCGGCCCAGGCTGCCGCGTTGGCGTCGTTCTCCACGATCACGGGGAACCGCAGTCGCTCGCTGAGCGCCTGCTGCAGCGGCTCGTTGCGCCAGTTGAGGTGCGGGGCGAACAGCACCCGGGAGCGGTCGGCGTCGACCCAGCCGGCCGCGCCGATGCCGACGGCGTGGACGTCGTGACGGTCGGAGAGCTGCAGCACCAGCTCGACGATGACGTCCTCGACCACCTTGGGGCTCTTGCTCTTGTCCGGCGTGTCGGTGCGCAGCTTCTCCAGCACCTTGCCCTCGCCGTCCACCACCCCGGCGACCACCTTGGTGCCGCCGATGTCGACGCCGATGGTGGGCAGTCGCAGTATCCCCGCGGGCAGGGCACGGCGGCGGCGCTCGGCGCGCGGACCGAGGCCGAGCAGGGTGGGCAGGACGGGCGGCCGGGTGCTGCCTTGAGGGCTGGTCACGGCTGCGGACGCTCCTCACGGGAGTCGGGGACGGAGGGACGGGCCAGCTCGTGCGAGAGCTCGGCGAGGTCGGAGCCGCCGGCCATCTCGGTGGTGAGCTGTTCCAGACTGATCTCGGCGCGCGGGTGGCTGCCCGCCATCCGGCCGCGCTTGAGCAGGGTGAAGTGGTCGCCGACCAAGTACGCGTGGTGCGGGTTGTGGGTGATCAGCACGACCCCGAGTCCGGCGTCGCGCGCCGCGGTGACGTACTTGAGCACCACTCCGGACTGCTTGACGCCGAGCGCGGCGGTGGGCTCGTCCAGGATCAGCACCTTGGCGCCGAAGTGCACGGCGCGGGCGATCGCCACGCACTGGCGCTGGCCGCCGGACAGGGTGCCGATCGGCCGGTCGACGTCGTGCAGGTCGATGCCCATCCTCGCGAGGGCCTCTCGGGTGGTGGCGCGCATGCCGTCGGCGTCCAGGCGCAGGCCGCCCCAGCGGCGCGTGCCCCGCTCGGAGCCGAGGAAGAAGTTGCGCCAGACCGGCATCAGCGGGACGACGGCGAGGTCCTGGTAGACGGTGGCGATGCCGCGGTCCAGGGCCTGGCGCGGGGAGTCGAAGGCGACCTCCTCGCCACCCACGGTGTAGCTGCCCTCGTCGTGCCGGTGCAGTCCCGAGATGATCTTGATCAGGGTGGACTTGCCGGCCCCGTTGTCGCCGAGCACGCAGCTGATCTCGCCGGTCCGCAGGGTCAGCGAGACGTCCTGCAGCGCCCGGACGGTGCCGTAGCTCTTGCCGACGCCGTCGAGGGAGAGCAGTTCGGTGCCCGCCGGTTCGGTGGTCGTCACGTGTTCGGTGCTCATCGCGGCCCCCGCTCGGCCCGGCGCTTGACGTAGGCGTTCAGCAGTGCGGCCAGCAGCAGCATCGCGCCGAGGAAGAACTTGAACCAGTCCGGGTTCCACTCCGCGTAGATGATCCCCTTGCTGGCCATGCCGAAGATCAGCGCACCGAGCGCGGAGCCGACCACCGAGCCGTAGCCGCCGGTGATCAGGCACCCGCCGATGACGGCCGCCACGATGTAGATCAGCTCGTTGCCGACGCCCTCGCCGGACTGCACCGTGTCGAAGGAGAACAGCAGGTGCTGGCCCAGCACCCAGGCGCAGAAGCCGACGCCCAGGTACAGCAGGGTCTTCGTCCGGGCGACCGGCACGCCGACCGCGCGGGCGGCGTCCGCGTCACCGCCGACGGCGAAGATCCAGTTGCCGAAGCGGGTGCGCAGCAGCACCCAGCTGCCGACCACCAGCAGGCCAAGCCACCACCACACGGTGGCCTTGACGGTCAGTCCGCCGATGGTGACCTCGGAGGCGAACAGCCAGCGGCAGGACTCGAAGCCCTCCATGTCGGCGATCGGTTTGGTCGAGACGGTGCCAGAGATCGCCTTGGTGACGCCCAGGTTGGCGCCGGTCAGCATCAGGAAGGTGCCGAGGGTGACGATGAAGCTGGGCAGCCTGGTGCGGCCGAGCATCCAGCCGTTGAACCAGCCGATCGCCAGCGTGGTCGCCAGCGAGACCACGACGCCGACCCAGGTCACCGCGGTGAACTGGTACGAGACCATCGAGGAGGTCAGAGCGGCGGTGGTGACCAGCACGCCGGCCGACAGGTCGAACTCGCCGCCGATCATCAGCAGCGAGACCGGCACCGCCATGATGCCGATGGTGGACGCCGCGTAGAGCACGGTGCCCAGCGAACCGAGCCGCAGGAAGGGCCCGGCGGCGACGGCGAAGACCGCGAACACCGCGACGGCGGCGATCAGCGAACCCAGCTCCGGGCGGGCGAGGAGCCGCCGCAGGGCCGCCGGACGGTCCTGGAGCAGGCCGTCCTGGGCGAGGAGGTCCGAGCTGCTCACCGGGTCCCCCTCGCGACGTACTCGGCGAGCGCGTCGGCGTTCTCCTTGGTGAGGATCTGCGGGCCGGTCTCGACCGGCTTGCCCCCGCCGAGCATGTCCAGGTTGGACTTGTAGAGCCAGAGCAGGTCGACGCCCTCGTAGCCCTGGAGGTAGGGCTGCTGGTCGACGGCGAAGCCGACGCTGCCGGACTTGAGCCCGGCCACCACCTGCTGTCCCAGGTCGAAGGTGTCCAGCTCCACGGGGCGGCGGGCGTCCTGGATGGCCTGCAGACCGGTGGCCGCCATCGGGCCGGAGAGGGTGAGCACGGTGTCGATGCTCGGGTCGGCCTGGAGCTTGGCGGAGACCGCGGCGCGGGCGTCGGGCATGTCGACGCCGTTCACGTAGAGCACCTGGAAGGACCCGCCGGCCTTGGACTGGGCGCCGGAGCAGCGCTGCTCCTGGCCGACGTTGCCCTGCTCGTGGATGACGCAGAGCACGTTCTTGCGCCCGCGCTTGGCCAGCTCGGCGCCGGCCGCCTGGCCGGCCGTGGACTCGTCCTGGCCGATGTGGGTGAGCGCGCCGAACTTCTGGGAGTACTCCTGGCCGGAGTTGATGGTGATGACGGGGATGCCGGCGGCCTTGGCCTTGGCGAGGACGTCGGCCATGGCGTCGCCCTTGGCGAGGGTGACCAGCAGGCCGTCGACCTTCTGGTCGATGGCGGCCTGGACGAGCTGGACCTGGTTCTGGGTCTGCGCGTCGTTGGAGTACAGGAAGGTGATGTTGTCCTTGGCGGCGGCCTGCTCGGCCCCCTTGCGCACGGTGTCCCAGAAGGCGTCGCCGGCCCCGGAGTGGGTCACCATGGCGACCTTCCAGCGCGGGGTGGTGACGGCGCTGCCGCCGGCGGCCGCGGCCTTGGCGCGGGCCTCCTCGGCGCGTCTGCCTCCGGTACTGCTGCAGCCGGCCGCCATGACCGCGAGGGCCAGGACGGCGCACACGGGCCAGAAGCGTCGGGACGGGCGAAAGCGGGTGATGCTCATCCCCATAGTCTCCCTGGCCCGGCCGTGCGCGATCGCACCGCCTCGCCCGGCGGCCGGAACGCCCTGGGAGGTAAGGTGCCCCGGGGGACCTTTCCTGGAAGTTCGCTGAACATCTGGTCCGGACGACCTTCGTCCGGATGACAGACTAGGCGCCGATCCGAACGGGGTTCATCACGCGAACGTGATGTTCCTCTCAGGTTCCGCACAGATTCGGACGGCAACCGATCCCCGGTTCTCCCCGTCTGATGACATTGACGTGCGTTCGGGCGACTGGGGCCCGGGCGGCGAGCGACCCGGATACGAGAACGCGATGGAACTGACAGGTACGCCATTCCTCATCCTCACCGTCATCCTTGTGCCGGTGTCCATCACAGTGGCGTTGCTGTTCTGGGGGAAGGTCGGCGGCCCGCAGCCGGTGAAGGCCCTCACCCGGATCGTCATGATCATGTTCTGCCAGGTCACGGCCGTGCTGATGGTCTTCGTGATGGTCAACAACGCCAACCTGATCTACGGGAGCTGGGACGACCTGCTCGGCACCGGCAACCACGTCCGCGCGGTGCCCCCGGTGCCGCCGGCGGACGCGGCCGGCGCGGGCGGGAGCGGTGACGCCGCCAAGGAACCGCCGAAGGTGAAGCAGAGCTTCGGCGGCGTGAACGACCCGGCGGTGCCCAACGACGTGCAGAAGACCACCCTCAAGGGCCAGGTCTCCGGCGTCGACGGCGAGGTGCTGGTCTGGCTGCCGCCGCAGTACAACGACCCGGCGTTCAAGGACAAGAAGTTCCCCGTGGTCGAGCTGATCCCCGGCTTCCCGGGCTCCTCGTCCACCTGGTACGGCACGCTCAAGGTCTCCGAGCAGCTCAAGCCGCTGATGCAGCAGGGCAAGGTCGCCCCGTTCATCCTGGTCTCGCCGCGCACCCTGCTGCTCGGCCAGAGCCAGGACGCCGGCTGCACCGACATCCCCGGCAAGATCAACGCCGACGCCTGGATCACCCGCGACGTCCCGCAGATGGTGCTGGACAACTTCCGCGCCGACCCGTCCGCGGACCGCTGGGCGATCGCCGGCTACTCGGCCGGTGCGCACTGCGCGGCCAAGCTGTCGCTGGCCCACCCCAACCGGTACCGCGCCGCCATCGCGATGTCCGGCTACAACGACCCGGCGACCGAGAAGGACTCGCTGGTCGGCAAGGACCCCAAGCTGCGCGAGGCCAACAACCCGGTCACCATCCTGAAGGCCGCCCAGCAGCCGCCGAAGGTCGCCATGCTGATCAGCGGCGCCAAGGGCGACGGCTACGAGGACGGCGAGGCGATCCGCGGCGCCGCCAAGGCCCCGACCACCGTCCAGGTCGAGGAGGGCACCGGCCCGCACACCACCGAGATGTGGAAGAAGATGGTCCCCGGCGCCTTCCAGTGGCTGACCTCGATCATCCCGGCCCAGTAGCGGCCGACCGCACGACCACCGGACGACCGGACCGCCCGGCGACCGCACGCGCGAGGGCCCGCCGCGACATCGATCGCGGCGGGCCCTCGCGCGTGCCGGAGCCCCCGTCAGGCCAGTTCGAGCGCCAGGTAGAAGTCCACCCGGTCCTCCAGCCGGGAGAGGTCACGCCCGGTCAGTTCCTCGATCCGGCCTATCCGGTACCGCAGGGTGTTCACGTGGACGTGCAGCTGCGCGGCGCAGCGGGTCCAGGAGCCGTCCGAGCGCAGGAAGGCCTCCAGGGTGCGGACCAGGTCCGCCTGGTGCTCGATGTCGTACGCGATCACCTTGTCCAGCAGCCGGCTGCGGAACGCGCGGCGGACCTCGTCCGGGACGGCCGCCAGCAGCAGGACGTGCGAGGCGAGTTCCTCGGGGCCCGCGACGCAGACCCGGCCGACCCGGGAGGCGGCGATCCGGCGGGCGTGCCGGGCCTCCTCCAGGGCGCCGCGCAGGCCGCCGGCCTCGGAGGCGGGGGCGGAGACCCCGAGGGTGATCCGGCCCTCGGAGCCGAGCCCGGCCTCCAGCGGGGCGAGCAGGTCGCGCAGGGCGTCGGCGGGCACCGGGCTGTCCGGGGCCGGCAGCACCACGACGGCGCCGGCGCCCGTCCCGGCGACCAGCGCGCGGTCGGAGGCGGTGCCGAGCGCCTCCTCCAGGACGGCCCGGACGCTGCCCTCGGGCAGGCCGGTGCCCTCGGCGCTGAGCACCAGCCAGGAGGCGTCCTCCGCCGGGGACTTGGACTCGGGGCCCTCGTAGCGGGCGGCCATCGCCGAGGAGGCGTACAGGGTGCGGCTGATCTCGGCCGGGTCGGCGTCGCGGCGCAGCAGTGCGAGCACCTCGTCGGCGAGGCGGCGGCGCAGCCGGCGGCCCTCGTCGCGGCGGTGGCGCTCGGCGGCGACCAGCCGGGCCAGGTTCTCGGCGAGCTGCTGGCGCTTGGTGGTCCACTCGGTGATGTCGCCGGCGACCGCGAGCATCCAGTCGGCGAGCGGCACCTCGTGCTCGGCGGAGGCCGCGGCGGGCAGCAGCGAGTAGGAGCCGGCGGCCAGACGGACCCGGTGCGGGGGGCGGCGGCGCTGGCGCTGGGCGGCGAGGTGGGCGCGCACCAGCTGGTCGCGGTCCTCGGCGGAGAGCCGGTCGGCGGGGCCGGCGATCACCGCGCCGGTGGGGGCGAGGACCCAGCAGTCGAGGTCGAGGTCGCCGCCGAGCAGGTCGAGCACCGCGTCCAGCCCGCCGCCGCCGGCCGCCGAGACGAGCAGCCGGTGCCGGTCGACCAGGGCGGCGAGGTCGGCGGCGCGGTCGGCGGAGACCTGACGGCCGATGAACTCGGTGACGGTGCCGAACGCGATGTCGTCGGGGACGGCCAGCAGCGGCATCCGGTGGCGGCGGCAGGCCTCGACCAGGTCCTCGGGCACCGGGCCGACCTCGGCCTCGCCGGCCGCGAGGGCGACCGCGCCGCCGGCCGCGAGGGTCCGCACGAAGCGTTCGGAGTCGGCCGGGACGGTGCGCCAGAGCATGCCGGTGAGCACCAGCTCACCGCCGTGCAGGTAGCGGCCGGGGTCCTGCAGGTCCGTCGTCATCACGCCACTGACCTGCCGGTCCAGCTCTTCCTCGGCCGCGAGCAGGCGCAGTCGCGGGGCGCCGGGGGCGAGCAGGTCACGGACACGCATCCGCGGACTCCTTAGGGGGCTGGATCGAGGGGATCGAGAGGGGGGATCAGGGGGGGGTCGGGCGCAGGGATCGGGTGGGGATCGGGCGGAGGGATCGGGGGGAAGGGGGCACCGGACCGTCGGTCCGGGGGTCACAGTGTGCCCGAACATCCGTGCTCGGTGTTACGCACCAGCGGGCGGCCGGATCACGGGCCCGTAGCCCGTCCGTCACGGCCGGATTACGGTCGTAGGTAGCACCCGGCGAACACCTGGGCTGCGAGATTCTGCTCCTTAGAGGAACGTACAGGATGCCGGGCGGGACCACAGCCGGGGCTTCATGCCATCGGTGACTGCCAGTGGGCCGCGTCACAGGGGTTCACTGGGCGACACGCCGCCGGACACCCGGCGGGCGACGACTTGAGGAGACACCCGCATGGAGTTCCTTCGGCCCGCCACCTGGGACGAGGCACTCGCGGTGAAGGCTGAGTACCCGACCGCACTGCCCATCTCGGGCGGGACGGACGTCATGGTCGAGATGAACTTCGACGTGCACCGGCCATCCGCGATTCTCGATCTGAACCGCATCACCGAGCTCACCGAATGGTCCAACGACGGCAGCGTCGTCAAGCTCGGCGCCTCGGTCCCCTACACCCGGATCATCGACGAGCTGTCCGGGCCGCTGCCCGGCCTCGCCCTGGCGGCCCACACCGTCGGCTCGCCGCAGATCCGGAACCGCGGCGGCGTCGGCGGCAACCTCGGCGGCGCCTCGCCGGCCGGTGACGCGCACCCCGCGCTGCTGGCGGCCGGACGGGACGTGTTCGTCGAGGCGGCCTCGGTGCGCGGCACCCGGATGATCCCGATCGACGAGTTCTACGTCGGCGTGAAGCGCAACAGCCTGGAGGCCGACGAGCTGATCCGGGCGGTGCACATCCCGGTGGCGGACGGCCCGCAGCAGTTCTCGAAGATCGGCACCCGCAACGCGATGGTGATCGCGGTCTGCGCCTTCGGCTTCGCCCTCCACCCCAGGAACGGCACCGTCGGCACCGGTATCGGTTCGGCTGCCCCCACGCCGCGCCGCGCCGTCGAGGCCGAGGAGTACCTGCAGGGCGTGCTCGCCGAGCGCGGGCTCTGGGAGTCCGGCGAGCTGCTGGGCGCCGAGGTGATCCAGCGGTTCGGCGAGCTGGTGAAGGACGCGGCCTCGCCGATCGACGACGTCCGGGGCACCGCCGACTACCGGCGTCACTCCCTGGCCGTGATGGCCCGCCGCACCCTCACCTGGTGTTGGAACGACTACGGCAAGCAGATCAGGAGCGCGGCATGAGGGTCACTTTCACCGCCAACGGCAAGCCCGTCGAGGCCGACGACGTGTGGGAGGGCGAGAGCCTGCTCTACGTGCTGCGCGAGCGGGTCGGCCTGCCGGGCTCGAAGAACGCCTGCGAGCAGGGCGAGTGCGGCTCCTGCACGGTCTACCTGGACGGCGTCCCGGTCTGCTCCTGCCTGGTCGCGGCCGGCCAGGTGCAGGACCGCGAGGTCCGCACGGTCGAGGGGCTGAGCGAGGAGAACGGCGAACTGGGTCTGGTCCAGCAGGCGTTCATCGACGCCGGCGCCGTCCAGTGCGGCTTCTGCACCCCCGGCCTGCTGGTGCAGACCGACGCCCTGCTGGAGCACGACGCCCAGCCGAGCGACAACGACATCCGCGAGGCGCTGTCCGGCAACCTGTGCCGCTGCACCGGCTACGAGAAGATCATGGACGCGGTGCGGCTCGCCTCGGCCCGCAAGTGCGCCGGGAAGGGTTCGGCATGACCACCAGGACCATCCAGGGCCAGAAGAACCTGCAGAACATCAACCAGGCGTCCAAGGACGGCATCGGCGGCTCGCCGCTGCGCCCGGACGGCAACCTGAAGGTCAAGGGCGAATTCGCCTACTCCTCGGACATGTGGCACGAGGACATGCTGTGGGGCATGGCGCTGCGCTCGCCGCACCCCCGCGCCAACATCCTCTCGGTGGACATCTCCGAGGCGCTCAAGGTGCCCGGCGTGTACGCGGTGCTGACCCACGAGGACATCCCCGGCTCGAAGTACTACGGCCTGGAGATCCAGGACCAGCCGGCCCTGGCGATCGACAAGATCCGATACCACGGCGAGGCGATCGCGCTGGTCGCCGCCGACCACCCGGAGACGGCCCGCCGCGCGGTGAAGAAGATCGCGGTCGAGTACGAGGTGCTCACCCCGATCGTCACCGAGGAGCAGTGCCTCGACCCGGAGACGCACGGCTACGTCCACGAGCCGCACGAGTACAAGTCGCACGCGTACGGCAACATCTGCCACGAGCAGCGGCTGGTCTCCGGCGGCGGCGTGACCGACGAGGTACGGGCCCTGGCGGACGTCATCGTCAGCGGCGACTACGAGGTCGGCATGCAGGACCAGGCCTTCCTCGGGCCGGAGTCCGGCCTGGCGGTGCCCGCCGAGGACGGCGGCATCGACCTCTACATCGCGACCCAGTGGCTGCACGTGGACCGCGAGCAGATGGCCCCGGTGCTGGACCTGCCCGAGGAGAAGGTCCGGCTCACGCTGGCCGGCGTCGGCGGCGCCTTCGGCGGCCGCGAGGACATCTCGATGCAGATCCACGCCTGCCTGCTGGCCCAGCACACCGGCAAGCCGGTCAAGATCGTCTACTCCCGGGACGAGTCCTTCTACGGCCACGTGCACCGCCACCCGGCGAGGATGCACTACGAGCACGGCGCGACCCGCGACGGCAAGCTGGTCTTCGCCGACTGCCGGATCGTGCTGGACGGCGGCGCCTACGCCTCCGCCTCGCCGGCCGTGGTCGGCAACGCGGCCTCGCTCGGGCACGGCCCGTACGTCATCCCGAACGTCCGGATGCACGCCATCGCGCTCTACAGCAACAACCCGTCCTGCGGGGCGATGCGCGGCTTCGGCGCGGTCCAGGCGGCGTTCGGCTACGAGTCGCAGATGGACAAGCTGGCGGCCGAACTGGGTATGGACCCGGTGGAGTTGCGGCAGCTGAACGCGATGTCGGAGGGCGACTTCATGCCCACCGGCCAGCAGATCGACTCGCCCGCGCCGGTGGCCGAACTGCTGCGCCGGGCCAAGGAGATGCCGCTGCCGCCGCCGCTGGACACCGAGCACCTGGACGTGCGCGCGCTGCCCGGCGCGCTGTCCAACACCTCGCACGGCGAGGGGATCGTGCGCGGCGTGGGCTACTCGGTAGGCATCAAGAACGTCGGCTTCTCCGAGGGCTTCGACGACTACTCCACGGCCCGGGTGCGGCTGGAGGTCATCGGCGGCGAGCCGGTCGCGATGGTGCACACCGCGATGGCCGAGGTCGGCCAGGGCGGCGTCACCGTGCACGCCCAGATCGCCCGCACCGAGCTGGGCGTCGAGCAGGTCACCATTCACCCGGCCAACACCGAGGTGGGATCGGCCGGTTCGACCTCGGCCTCGCGCCAGACGTACATGACCGGCGGTGCGGTGAAGCTGGCCGCCGAGGCGGTCAAGCGGGAGCTGATCGACAAGGGCCGGCGGCGCTACGGCTGGAGTCACAAGGACATCGTGCTGGCCGGCGGCAAGGTCGTCTCGGAGAGCGCCGGCGTCCTGGTCTCCATGGTGGACCTGCTCGGCGACGAGGCCATCGACCTCACCCGCGAGCACCACCACCGGCCCACCCAGCCCTTCGACAAGGAGACCGGCCAGGGCTTCGGCCACGTCCAGTACACCTTCTGTGCCAACCGCGCCGTGGTGGACGTGGACGTGGAGCTGGGCCTGGTCAAGGTGGTCGAGCTCACCGCCGTCCAGGACGTCGGCAAGGCGCTCAACCCGCTCTCCGTGGTCGGCCAGATCCAGGGCGGCTGCACCCAGGCGCTCGGCCTCGCCGTGATGGAGGAGATCATCGTGCGGGACGGCAAGGTCCGCAACGCCTCCTTCACCGACTACCTGATCCCCACCATCCTGGACACCCCGCCGATCCCGGTGGACGTCCTCGAACTTCCCGACCCCCACGCGCCGTACGGGCTGCGCGGGGTCGGTGAGGCGCCGACCGTCTCGGCGACGCCGTCCATCGTGGCCGCCATCCGCAACGCCACCGGTCTCCCGCTCAACCGGATCCCGGTCCGCCCGGAGCACCTGACCACCGAACAGCCCGGCTGATCCCGGCAGTTCACGCTTCCCCGGGGCGGCGACCGTCTTCCCCGCCGCCCCGGGGGCACCACCCCCACCCGCTGCCCTGCCCACGCCGGGGTCAGCAGCGGTGCGCACCACCCTCCAAGCACCGCCGGCACTCCCCCTCATTTCGAGTGCCCCCCAGTGAGTCGATGCGTCCCCCTACGCCGCTTCGTTGACCGGCAGTCAGGTCGGCTCGCCCACCCCAACCCCCTTTGACACTTGGGAGTGGACATGACCAGGATCCCCACGGAGCCCGGCACCACCGAAGACAGACCCGCCGGGGGCGACACCCACCCGTCGTCCCCGGCCCCCCGCCCGTCGAGCGCACTGGACGCCTACTTCAAGATCTCGGCACGCGGCTCGACGCTCGCCAACGAACTCCGCGGTGGTCTCACCACCTTCATGGCGATGGCGTACATCATCCTGCTCAACCCGCTCATCCTGAGCGGCGCGGACGTCACCGGCGTCAAGCTGGACCACGCCGCACTGACCACCGCCACCGCGCTGGCGGCGGCCGTCACCACCATCCTGATGGGCGTGGTCGGCAACGTGCCGCTCGCCCTCGCCGCCGGCCTCTCGGTCTCCGGCGCGGTCTCCGCGCTGGTCGTCCCCCACACCACCTGGGCGCAGGCCATGGGCCTGTGCGTGATCTACGGCCTGCTGATCGTGCTGCTGGTGGTCTCCGGACTGCGCGAGAAGATCATGGACGGCATCCCGCTGCCGCTCAAGCACGCCATCACCATCGGCATCGGCCTGTTCGTCACCGTGATCGGCCTCTACAAGGCCGGGTTCATGCACACCGGCGGCCCCACCCCGCTGTCCCTCGGCCCGACCGGCGAACTGGCCGGCTGGCCGGTCCTGGTCTTCTGCGTCACGCTGCTGTCGATCTTCGTCCTGATGGCCCGCGGCGTCCGCGGCGCGATCCTGATCGGCATCGCCGGCGGCACCGTGCTCGCGGTGATCGTCAACAAGGCCGCCCACGTACCCGCCGACGCCTGGAAGAACTCCGTACCGGTGTGGCCCGGCAGCCCGGTCTCCGCGCCCGACTTCAGCCTGTTCGGCCACGTCGACCTGTTCGGCGCATTCGGCGCCCGGGGCATGGGCGCGATCAGCGCCTCGGTCGCGGTGTTCACCCTGGTGCTGGCCGGCTTCTTCGACGCGATGGCCACCATCATCGGCGTCGGCACCGAGGCCGGACTGGCCGACAAGCAGGGCCGGATGCCCGGTCTGTCCAAGGCGCTGTTCATCGACGGCGCCGGCGGCGCGGTCGGCGGCCTGGCGGGCGCCTCCGGCCAGACCGTCTTCGTCGAGTCCGCGACCGGCGTCGGCGACGGCGCCCGCACCGGCCTCGCGTCCACCGTCACCGGCGGGCTGTTCGCGCTGATGCTGTTCTTCTCGCCGATCGCCGGCATCGTCCCGGTCGAGGTGGCCTCCGCCGCCCTGGTCGTGATCGGCTCGATGATGATGAGCCAGGCCCGGCACATCGACTGGTCCGACCGCGAGGTGGCCATCCCGGCCTTCCTCACCTGCACACTGATGCCGTTCACGTACAGCATCACCGCGGGCGTCGCGGCCGGCGTCATCTCGTACACGGTGATCAAGGCCGGGGTCGGGCGCTGGCGCGAGCCCGGGGCGCTGATGTGGATCCTCACCGGGGTGTTCGTGCTCTACTTCGCGCTCACGCCGATCAAGTCCTGGCTCGGCGTGCACTGACCGGCCCCGCCGGCTCCGTAGGTGCGACCGGCCCCGCCGGCTCCGTGGGTGCGACCGGCCCCTCGCAACACCGCCGCCGTACGGGATCGTTTCCCGTACGGCGGCGTCCACCGCTACTGTCGAACCGTGTAAGGAGCCTCCGCCATGCAGGACATCGCCGAGCAGCTGCAGGCCTGGCACGCGGCCGGGCGTGCATTCGCCGTGGCCACCGTGGTCGGCGTCTCCGGCAGCGCACCGCGCGATCCCGGGGCGGCGCTGGCCGTGGACGCGGGCGGCGAGGCGATCGGCAGCGTCTCCGGCGGCTGCGTCGAGGGCGCGGTGTACGAGCTGTGCCAGGCCGCGATCGAGAGCGGCGAGCCGGTGCTGGAACGCTTCGGCTTCAGCGACGAGGACGCCTTCGCGGTCGGCCTGACCTGCGGCGGAGTCCTGGACGTGTTCGTCCAGCCGGTCGTGCCGGGGGCCGACGCCGGACTGGACGCGGGGATCGCCCACATCGCCGCCGGGACACCGGTCGCGCTGGTTCGGGTGATCGCCGGACCGGCCGCGCTGCTCGGCGCCACCCTCGCGGTCACCGCCGACGGCCTCTCCGGGGCGCTGTCCGTCGGGCCGTCCACCGTCGGCGGGCTGGAGCGGGCGATCGTCGCGCAGGCCCGGGCGATGCTGGAGGCCGGACGCACCGGCCGCCTCGTCCTCGGCCTGGACGGGCGCCCCTGCGACGAGCACGAGCTGGGCACCGTCACCTGCTTCGTCGAGTCCTACGTGCCCCCGCCGCGGATGCTGGTGTTCGGGGCGATCGACTTCGCGGCCGCGGTGGTGCGGATCGCCAAGTTCCTCGGCTACCACGTCACCGTCTGCGACGCCCGGCCCGTCTTCGCCACCACCCGCCGCTTCCCGGAGGCCGACGAGGTCGTCGTCGACTGGCCGCACCGGTACCTGGACTCCCAGCTCGGCCGGATCGACGGACGCACCGTGCTCTGCGTGCTCACCCACGACGCCAAGTTCGACATCCCGCTGCTCGAACGCGCCCTGCGGCTGCCGGTCGGCTACGTCGGCGCGATGGGCTCGCGCCGCACCCACCGGGACCGCGAGGCGAAGCTGCGCGAGGTCGGGCTCACCGAGGCCGAACTGGCCCGGCTGCGCTCCCCCATCGGCCTCGACCTGGGCTCGCGCACCCCCGAGGAGACGGCGGTCTCGGTCGCCGCCGAGATCATCGCCCACCGGCGCGGCGGCAGCTGCCTGCCGCTGAGCACCGGCGACGGACCGATCCACCACGACACGGCCCGGGCCGCGGCGGACGACGGCGCCCGCACCGGTGCGGAGGAGGCGCGGCCGCCGCGGACCCACGCCGCCTGAGCGTGACGTTGCGTGCCCACCGGGGCGGCGGGACGCTGGAGTTGCGGACTCGCCCCGAGCCCGGGGAAGGAGCGGGGACCATGCGCGCCCTGCTGGAAATCGAACTCGACACGGCCACCGCCAACCAGGCCATCACCAGTGGAGAGATGGCGGACGGCCTCCGCGAAGCACTGGCCGAACTCAAGCCCGAGGCGGCCTACTTCTTCGCCCGCAACGGGAACCGCGCCCTGATCGCCGTGATCGACGTCGCGGACGAGGCCGCGGTGCCGTCCATCGCCGAGCCGTTCTGGCTACGCATGAACGCCAAGGTCGACCTGCACATCTGCATGAACGCCGACGACCTCATGACGGGCCTGCAGCGACTGGCCTCCTGACTCCCCCGGCCCCGGCCCCGCCCCCGGCCCCGCCGGCGGGCCGCCGGTCAGTCGCCCAGCGCCAGCTTCACGCCGAAGCCCACCACGACCGCACCGGTCACCCGGTCCATCAGCCTGCGGGTCGCCGGCCGGCGCAGCCAGCCCCGCAGCACCCGGGCGAAGCCCACCAGCACCGTCGACCAGAGCACCCCCTCCACGACGTGGACGCAGGTCAGCGCCACGCCGGCGGCGAAGTGCGGGGCCCCCGCGGGGATGAACTGCGGGAGCACGGCCACGTAGAAGACCCCGACCTTGGGGTTCAGCAGATTGGTCAGCGTGCCCCGCCGCCAGCCGTGCCCGAACCCGCCCTCCGTCGGCTCGTCCTCGACCGCCACCCGGGCACCCCGGTCGCGGAGCATCCCGATGCCCATCCACACCAGGTACGCCGCGCCCGCCCAGCGCAGGACGTCGTACGCCAGCTGCGAGGCGGTGAGCAGCGCCGTCACCCCCGCCGAGGTCAGCGTCCCCCAGATCAGCGTGCCGGTCTGGATGCCGAGTACGACCCCCCACGCCTGCCGCCGCCGCCCCAGCGCCGATGTCCGCAGGACCAGCGCGGTGTCGATCCCGGGCGTCAGCGTGAGCAGCCCCACGACGAGGGCGAAGGACCACAGCGCGGTTGTCATCTCCATGGCCCTGGATGCTCTCACAGGGCCCGGACACCGCCCCGGGCGGCGTCAGTCCGCGGCACCGGACGGCACGACCCACCGGGTCGGCCGGCCGGCGGGGATCGGGCAGCCCGCCCGCGGCCGACCGGTCGAGGAATTCCTGGCCCCTGTGGCGCTTGACCTCGTCTTCGAGAGCCGCGTTGACGGTGGCGACCGTGGTGGACGTGCCGAGGATCTCGGCGGCCTCGGCCAGCAGCGCGTCATTGACGTCCATCACGATACGGGCCATGGTCGACCTCCCGGGAACGGAGCGGGGCCTGCGATGTCGACAATCCCACTCGATGTCGCAGGCCCCGCTGGTCCGTTCCGGCGACGTTCACCCGGTCAGGTGACGTTGAGGCGGGCGGCGAGGCGCAGCAGGCCGGGGCTGAGACGGGACAGGAAGCGGGCCGCCTTGGCCTCGGGGGTGACGGGGACGACGGCTTTGCCGGTGCGGACCGCGGCGAGGACGGCGGTGGCGACCTTCTCCGGGGGGAAGCCGCGGCGGGCGTAGAGCTTGGCGGCACGGGCCTGCTTGGCGGCCTGTTCGGCGGCGGTGGTGGCGGAGAAGGTGGAGGTGCGGGTGATGTTGGTGTTGACGATGCCGGGGCAGATGGTGGAGACGCCGATGCCGTGGTCGACGAACTCGGCGCGCAGGCAGTCGGAGAGCATGAACACCGCGGCCTTGCTGGTGGCGTAGGCGGTGAGCGCCTTGGAGGGCAGGTAGGCGGCGGCCGAGGAGACGTTGACGATGTGGCCGCCCTGGCCGCGGTCGGCCATCAGGGTGCCGAACGCGCGGCAGCCGTGGATCACGCCCCAGAGGTTGACGTCCAGGACGCGCTGCCACTCCTTCTCGGTGGTCTGCAGGAAGGTCCCGGAGTGGCCGATGCCCGCGTTGTTGACCACCACGTCGGGCACCCCGTGTTCGGCGGCGACGGTCTGCGCGAAGGCGTCCACCGCCGCGCCGTCGGAGACGTCCACCCGGTAGGCGCGCGCCGCGGGGCCGATCAGCGAGGCGAGTTCGGCGGTGCGCTCGGCGGACGCGAGGTCCAAGTCGCAGACCACCACCCGGGCACCCTCCTCGGCGAAGGCCAGCGCGGTGGCCCGGCCGATGCCGCTGCCGCCGCCGGTGACGACCACCAGCCGGCCGTCGTCCAGGGCAGGTCGCTCCCCCGTGGCCTCGTCGGCGCGGCCGGCCTCCGTGCGGGCGGTGAACTCGCGGACCATTCCGGCCACGGTGACTCCCTTCTCCAGCAGCGCCGACCAGTGGCCGGCGTGCAGCGTCCTGCGGGTGAGGTCGGGCACCCAGCGCTCCAGGCCTTCGGAGAGGTAGGTGCCGACGTAGCGGTCCCGGGTGAGGGTGATCAGCTGGACCGGCACGAGGGTCGGCCGCTCGCGCGGACTTCCCATGGTGGGGCGGAAGTTGGCCCGGTACAGCTCGATGCCGCGCACGGCGTCACGGCGCAGGCTGCGCTGCGGGTGGTCGGCGCGCGGGGTGACGTGCTCCAGGTCGCGCAGCACCCGCGGCCAGGCCCGGGCGAGGCCGAGGCGCCAGACGCCGGGGGCCAGGTAGGGCAGGTGGAAGGCGGTGATGTACCAGGAGTGCAGGCCCTGGTGGAGCAGTTGCCGCAGGTGGCGCGGGGTGGGGCGGCGCAGCCGGTGGCGCAGCCAGTACCCCATGTGGTCCAGGCTGGGGCCGGACATGGTGGTGTACGACGCGATCCGGTGCTCGGCGCCCGGCGCGGTGACGGCTTCCCAGGACTGTATCGAGCCCCAGTCGTGGGCGACCAGGTGGACCGGGCGGTCCGGGCTGACCGCGTCGGCGACGGCGAACAGGTCATCGGCCAGCCGCTCCAGGCGGTAGCCGTCGCGGTCAGCGGGGACGCCGGACTCGCCGGCGCCGCGGACGTCGTAGCGGACCACGTGGTGGTCGCGGGCGAGGTCGGCGGCGATGTCGTCCCAGACGGCGTGGGTGTCGGGGTAGCCGTGGACGAGGAGGACGGTGGGGGCGGCCGGGTCGCCCTGCTCGAAGACGGCGAGCGGCAGGCCGCCGGAGTGGACGGTCCGGCGGCGGGTCGGGGTCGTCATCGGGTGGCCTCCAGGGTGCTCGGCTCAGCGGTCGTTGCGGCGGGCGCGGGCGCAGCGGCTTCGGGCCCGGCGGGCGCGGGCGTCGCGGTGGTCTCGGTCGACGTCGAGGTTGCGGTCGAGGTCGCGGTCGAGGTCGAGGTCGAGGTCGCGGTCCAGCGGCGGACGTGCGGCAGGTCGTCGTCCAGCCAGTAGGCGTCGTCCTCGGTGACCACCAGCAGCTCCTCGAACTTGATGCCCACACCGCGGAAGCCGATGTGCGGCTCGACCGCCCACAGGCCGGGGGTTGGCGCGTGCCGGGACGACCGCCCGTCCGCCCAGAGCGGTGAACGGCCGTGCAGGCGCTCGGAGATGAGCTCGCGGCCGAGGGTCTGCAGGGTGCGCACGCCGAAGCCGAAGACGTTCACCCCGGCCGGGCCGCGGGCCACGGTCCGGGTGACCTGGTGGCCGATCACCCGACCCGGGTAGACCTGGTGGCGGTTGTCGTAGCCGTGCGCGGCGAGCTGCGCGTCCACCGCCGCGTACACCTCGGCGAGGGGCTTGCGCGCCCGCACCTCGGCGAGGATCAGCTCGCGGTAGACCCGCAGGTCGGCGGCGAGCCGGTCCCAGACCCGGTTCTCGCCGACCTTGCCGCCGTAGCCGATGTCGGCGGTGTAGCCGTCCACGACCGGCGCGCAGTCCAGGACGTACGGCATGCCCTCCTCCAGGCGGCGGTTGCCGGCGAAGAACTGCAGCGGGGTGTGGAAGTGCCGGAACGCCGTGCGGTCCCCGAACCAGGCGAACGGGACGTGGAAGAAGTCCTGCACCCCGGCGGCGACCAGACGGCGGCGCAGCTCGGCGGTGGCCTGCCGCTCGGTGACGCCGGGTTCGATCCAGGCGGCGACCTGTTCGGCGCAGTGGTAGGCGAGCTGCTGGGTCTCGCGGAAGCGGGCGAGGTCGCGCTCGGTGTAGCGGAAGGCGGGGGTCGCTTTCGCCATGGCGGGGGCTGCTCCTTCTAGAGGTCGAGCACGAGGGTCTCACCCTCGGCGGCCCGGGAGACACAGGGCAACAGGGCACCGGCGGCGCGCTGCTCGGGGGTGAGGCGGCGGTCCCGGTGGTCGGGCGAGCCGGCCAGCAGGCGGACCTCGCAGGTGCCGCAGAAGCCCTGGTGGCACGAGTACGGGAGGTCCGGGCGGGCCTCGCGCAGCACGTCCAGGGCGGACCGGTCGGCGGGCACGTCGAGGGTCGGGCCGTCCGTGCCGAGGCGGACGGCGAAGGGCTCGCCGTCGGTGATCGGGGCGGCGCCGAAGCGCTCGAAGTGCAGCGCACCGCTGGGCCCGTCGGCCCCCTCCGGGCCGCCGTCCAGGGCCCGCTGCACGGCGGCGAGCATCGGAGCCGGGCCGCAGCAGTAGACGGCGGCACCGCGCGGGGCGTGGGCCAGCAGCTCGGCGCCGGTGGGGAGGCCGCCGTGCTCGTCGTCGGTGCGCAGGACCACCCGGCGCGGATCGAGGGCGCGCAGCTCGTCCGCGTACGGGAGGGTGTCGGCACTGCGGCCGACGTGCACCAGGCGCCAGTCCAGGCCGTGGCGCTGCGCCTCGCGGGCCATCGGGAGCAGCGGGGTGATGCCGATGCCGCCGGCCAGCAGGAGGACGGCGGGTTCGGCGCAGAAGGCGAAGCCGTTGCGCGGGCGGCGGGCGGTGAGGCGGGCGCCGGGGTGCAGGGCGTCGTGGATCTCGACGGACCCGCCACCGCCCCCGGGCAGCCGCCGGACGGCGATGCGGTAGGCGGTGCGGTCGGCCGGGTCACCGGTGAGGGAGTAGTGGCGCTCGCGGCCGGAGGGCAGGGCGAGGCGCAGGTGGGCACCGGGCTGCCAGGCCGGCAGCGGGCCGCCGGAGGGGTCGGCGAGCTGCAACTCGACGACGTCGGCGGCCAGTTCGCGGCGGGCGATGACGACCAGCTGCAGCTGCGGGGTGGGGCGGCTGAACGGGCGGCGGGGGTTGCGGCGCAGCAGGGGGCCGCCGAGGGCCGGGGAGTAGCGGTCGCCGAAGGCGGTGAGCCAGCGCATGAAGGCGTCGGCGCGCGGGCGGCCGTAGAGGTCGGGGGGCGGGGTGAGCAGGTCCATCCGGCGGGGTTCCTTGGCGTCGGGAGAGGCGTCGGGCGGGGCTTCGGGCGCGGGGCGGGTGACGGGTGACGAGTGACGGGTCACAGGCGACGGAGGACGGCTGACAGATGACAGATGACAGATGACAGATGACGTTCTCTGAAATCTGTTCGCTGTCATCCGTCCGCTGCCATCGGTTCACTGAACCCTGTCGGCCGTCAGCCGCGCGCGGCGGCCGCGCGGGCGGCCGGCGAGGTGGCGAGGTAGCCCAGCGCCTGGCTGGAGGACCCCTCCTGGGTCGGGTGGTAGCCCGGCCGCAGGTACCGCAGCCCGGAGCGGATCGACCCGATCGGGTCCGGCAGCAGGCCGCGCTTGGCGATCCGCCCGGCTTCGCGCCAGCTGGGCTTGAGCCGCCCGGCCAGGGTCGGGTCGGCCGCGAGCAGGAAGCGGGCGCCGCGCACCCAGAGGTGGACCAGCAGCGGCCCGGACACCGCCATCCCGCGGATCCGCCTGAAGTAGCCCGGATCCAGGTGGACCATCAGGTCGTAGGCGACGCTGCGGTGCTCGACCTCCTCGGCGCCGTGCCAGCGCAGCAGGTCGAGCATCGTCGGGTCGGCCTTGGCCCGGTCCAGGCCCGGGGAGTTGAGGGCCCAGTTGCCGAGGAAGGCGGTGAAGTGCTCGATGGCCGCGATGAACGCGACCCGCTCGATGATGTTCTCCCGCCGCCGCGCCGGCGTCAGCCCCGGCTTGTCGCCCAGGACCCGCTGGAACAGCCAGGAGACCTGCCGGACGTACGGACGAGGGTCCAGCCCCTGGCCGAGCAGGTGGTCCAGGACTTCCTGGTGCGCCTCGGCGTGGATGGCCTCCTGCCCGATGAACCCGAGGACCTCCTCGCGCAGTTGGTCGTCCCGGATGAGCGGCAGCGCCTCCTTGAACACCTTGACGAACCAGCGCTCGCCCTCGGGCAGCAGCAGGTGCAGCACGTTGATGACGTGGGTGGCCATCGGCTCGTCCGGGATCCAGTGCAGTGGCAGCTGGGCCCAGTCGAAGCGGACGTCCCGGGGCTCCAGGACGAGGCTGTCGTGCACGCGTGCGGCGGGGGCGGCGAGGGCGGGGACAGGGGTGGATCGGGGCATGGCAGGCCCTCCTGACCTGGGGCGGCGGCTCGGCTCAGGGAAACGTACTCGCGGGTAGCGGCCGGGACAAGGGTTTCGGCGACCCTTATCGACATCGAGTCTAATAAGTGATGTGCACCGCTGGACGCCCCCGGAAACATCCCGGGAACCACGCGGGAACCGCGCGGCGGAACACGTGAAGGAAACGTGCGGTGAGAAACGCACGGGCCCCGCCGGACGCGACACGTCCGGCGGGGCCCTGCGGGCGGACGGCTCAGACCGCCATCGCCAGCATCAGCGGCGCCGCCCGGGCCGCCAGCAGTTCGGCGGCGGCCTTCAGCTTGTGGATGTTGTCCGCCGACATGGAGGTGGCCAGGCAGCCGACCGTGCTTCCCGCCGTGATCGGCACGGCGGCGCACACCGTGCCCAGCGCGTACTCCTGGATGTCCAGCACCGGCACGGTGGCCGGCTGCCGCTCCAGACGGTGCATCAACTGGTCGGCGTCGGTGACCGTTCGGGAGGTGAGCCGGGCGACCGGGTGCCGGGAGAGGTGGTCGCGCCGGGCGTCCGAGTCCAGCTGGCTGAGCAGGCACTTGCCGATCGCACTGGCGTGCGCCGTGGCCCGGAAGTCCACCCACTCCTGGACCGCCGGGGCGTAGTCGGCCGCCGAGACCGCCTCCACCGACAACTCGCCTTCGTGGTAACGGCTGAAGTACACCGCGGCGCCCAACTCGTCCCGGAGTTCGGCCAGTTTGCGGTTCAGTCGGGCATTGACCAGCTGCTCGCGGTTGTTCTGCCCGAGCAGGGCGAAGGTGCCGCCGAGCACCCAACCGCCGTCCTGGCACTGGAGATAGCCTTCGATCTCCAGGATCTCCGCGAGCCGCCGCACGGTCGGCAGCCCGAGCGAGGTCTCCCGCGCGAGGCCCACCAGGGTGGCGCCGTCGGGGTGGCGGTCGACCGCCTCCAGCAGTCTGAGGGCGTGCTGCAGGGAGGTGAACGGGCCGGTCAGGCCCTGGTCCAGCGCGGCGTGACGACCCGGGGCTGGTGTCGACATGTCGTCCCCTTCCGATGTCCCCCCACGGAGCGACCGCGGGCACGCACCAGCCTATCGACCCGGCGGGCCCGACGACTGCCGTCCGTGAATATCCGTGAACATTCCGTGGAGCAACCTCCGGTCGACCTGGGGAAACGCGCCCCGGAGGTCACGGTTCGGCGGTTACGGCCCGGTAGCAACAACCGGCAGTGACGAAGCCGACGGTGACGACCCGACAGCACCGCCCCGGGCCGAACGCCGCGACGGGCCCCTCCCCCACTGCCCAGGGGGGAGAGGCCCGCCGTGCGGCCACCGGGTGCGGGCCCGGTGGCCGGGGAGGGTGGTCGGTCGGCCGCGGCGGCCGTCAGCCCTCGTCGCCCGCGCGCAGCTTGGCGACGGCGGCGGCCAGGCGGGCGCCGTACTCCTCGTCCGCGGCGTGGAAGTGGGCGAGGTTCTTCTCGACGATGTCGTCGCGGGTCACCTGCGCCAGGAAGCCGGCGATGTTGTCGATCAGACGGGTCTTCTCCCCGGCCGACATCAGCCGGTAGAGCTCACCGGCCTGGAAGAAGTCGTCGTCCTTGCTGTGGGCCGGCGTGGTGTAGGTGCCGGTGTGGCCGTCGACCTTGACCGGCGCGGCGAGCGCGGCGTCGGTCTGGGCCGGGCCGTCGTACGAGTTGGGCTCGTAGTTCTTGCCGCGGCCCGCGGTGTTGGCGGCCATGAGGCCGTCCCGGCCGTAGTTGGCGGCCTCGGTGGGGCGCGGGGCGTTCACCGGCAGCTGGGTGTGGTTGACGCCGAGGCGGTAGCGCTGGGCGTCGGCGTAGGCGAACAGCCGGCCCTGGAGCATCTTGTCCGGGGACGGGCCGATGCCGGGCACGAAGTTGTTCGGCGAGAACGCGGACTGCTCGACCTCGCCGAAGACGTTCTCCGGGTTCCTGTTGAGCACCAGGCGGCCGACCTTGACCAGCGGGTAGTCGGCGTGCGGCCACACCTTGGTCAGGTCGAACGGGTTGAAGCGGTAGTCCGCGGCCTCGGCGACCGGCATCAGCTGGACGTAGAGGGTCCAGGACGGGAACACCCCGCGCTCGATGGCCTGGTGGAGGTCGCGCTGGTGCGAGTCGGCGTCGGCGCCGAGCACCTCGGCGGCCTGGTCGCCGTCCAGGCAGCGGACGCCCTGGTTGGTCTTGAAGTGGTACTTCACCCAGTAGGCGTCGCCCTCGGCGTTGACCCACTGATAGGTGTGCGAGCCGTAGCCGTTCATGTGGCGGTAGGAGGCCGGGATGCCGCGGTCGCCGAACAGCCAGGTGATCTGGTGGGTCGAGGCGGGCGAGTGGGCCCAGAAGTCCCAGACGTTGTCCGCCTCCTGCACGCCGGTGTACGGGTCGCGCTTCTGTGAGTGGATGAAGTCGGGGAACTTGATCGGGTCCTTGATGAAGAACACCGGGGTGTTGTTGCCGACGAGGTCGTAGTTGCCGTCCTCGGTGTAGAACTTCAGCGCGAAGCCGCGCGGGTCGCGCACCGCGTCGGCCGCGCCGAGGTTGCCGGCCACGGTGGAGAAGCGCAGGAAGACCTCGGTGCGCTTGCCGACCTCGGAGAGGAAGCCCGCCCGGGTGTAGCGCGACACCTCGTCGGTGACCTCGAAGTAGCCGTAGGCGCCGGAGCCGCGGGCGTGCACGACGCGCTCCGGGATGCGCTCCCGGTTGAACCGGGCCAGCTTCTCCAGCAGCTGCTGGTCCTGGATCAACAGCGGGCCGTACTCGCCGGCCGAGGCCGAGTTCTGGTTGTCGGCGATCGGGGCGCCGGACTCCGTGGTCAGGATCTTGGACATGGAGGGTCCTTCAGGTGTCGATAAGGGCGTTGCATGGAGGGTGGGCTGACGATCCGTCGGGCTGTCGCCCCGGCCGGGGGGTCAGGCCCCGAGCAGGCGCCAGGCGGCCGCGCGGCGGCGGGAGGAGTGCTCGCCGTCGGGGCCGTCGGTCGGCCGGAGCGCCGCGACGGCGGCGCCGACGGCGGCCGGGTCCGCCAGCGGGCGGGCGGCGGTCAGCGCGGCGGCCTCGTCGGCGGTCAGCCCGGCCTCGGTGAGGGCGGTGGCGGCCTCGTCGGCCGGGACGGCGTTGAACCAGCGCAGCGCGAGGGCCGCGCGGCCGGCCTCGGTGAGGCGGCCGGTGAGCCGGAGGCGGGCGAGGCCGCCGTCCGGGTAGACGTTGATGCGCACGTGGGTCACCGGGCGGCCGGTGTCGAGCCGGAAGCGGTGCCGGGTGTCGGGCTGGAGCCGGGTGCGCGGCAGCAGCTCGAACCACTCGCCGTCGGCCGGGTCGGCCCCGGTCGAGGCGTCGAAGCCGATCAGGTCGGCCCAGCCGGGGGCGTTGGCGACGAAGTGGGACGTGTCCACCTCGGCGGCCAGGACCTCGCCGCCCCCGGCCAGGGCGATCTGCACCCAGTCGTTGGCCTTGTCGCGCCGACGCCGGGTCTCCCAACCGTCGCCCATGACGGAGGCGCGGCCGGGAGCGTTCAGGTTGTGCGGGGAGGAGAAGTAGCGGTCGGACGCCGCCTCGGCGACGCCGCCGTACTCCTGGGCGGCCAGGTCGAAGGTGAGGCCGTCCAGCTCGCGCGGGTCGGGCAGCACCTCGCCGTGCACGCGCAGCCGGGCGACGCCGCCGTCCGGGAAGATGTTCAGCCGTACGTGGGTGTAGCGGGCGTCGTCGTCGACGGCGAACTCGTGCGCGGTGTTCCCGCGCAGCGGGGTGCGCGGCACGATCGTGGTCCACCGGGCGGCCTGCAGCTCCTCCGGCGAGGGGTGGCCGGGGACGGACACGGCCTGGACCGAGCCGGATTCCGGGTAGTTGCCCGTGAAGTGGGCGGTGTCCACGATCACGCCGCGGATCGCGCCGGCGACGCCGAGCCGGACGATCGCCCAGTCGTGGTCCTGGTCGGTGGGGTGCGGCTGCTCGGCGGAGACGCCGCGGCGGCGCTTGGACTCCCAGCCGTCCATGATCTGGCCCTTGTGGCCGAAGGTGTGCGGGCGGAACTCGGCCGGCTTGGCGACCAGCAGGTTCTCGGCGTCCGCGAAGGTGTCCTCGTTGGTGGCGACGACGCCCGCGCCGAGCAGTCGGGAGGCCAGGTCGACCAGCTCGGTGA
Source organism: Kitasatospora sp. NPDC085464 (assembly GCF_044541955.1). Taxonomy (NCBI): domain Bacteria; kingdom Bacillati; phylum Actinomycetota; class Actinomycetes; order Kitasatosporales; family Streptomycetaceae; genus Kitasatospora; species Kitasatospora sp. NPDC085464. The sequence continues at coordinate 133,680 of NZ_JBITTM010000013.1, read as the reverse complement.
ACGGAGCGCTCGGGGTGTCGGCAGTGGTCACTGACTCTCCTTCAGGAGCGATCGGACGGGGTGGCGGTACGCGCGGCGGTACGGTCGGCGACAGGAGCGGCGGCAGGAGCGGCAGCCGGGGCCGCGGGCCGGGCGAGCTGCCGGCCGAAGGGGCGGGCCGCGGTGTCCACCTCGCGGCCGCGGAGCCAGGTGGTGCGCACCGCGCCGGTGAGGGTCCGGCCCGCGTACGGGGTCACCGGGTTGCGGTGGTGCAACCCGCTCGCCCGGACGGCGAACTCGCCGTCGGGGTCGAAGGCGACCAGGTCGGCGTCGTGGCCGGGCGCGATGGCGCCCTTGGTGCCGGTGAGGCCGACCAGTTCGGCCGGTCCGGCGGACATCCAACGCACGACGTCGGACAGGGTGTGACCGCGGCGGCGGGCCTCGCTCCAGACGGCCGGCAGGCCGAGCTGCAGCGAGGCGATGCCGCCCCAGGCAGCCGCGAAGTCCCCGCTGCCGCCGTACTCGGGCAGCAGCTTGAGGTCGGGGGTGGACGGCGAGTGGTCGGAGACGACGGCGATGAACTCGCCGTTCGCCAGGGCCTCCCAGAGGGCGTCCCGGTTGGACTCGTCGCGGATCGGCGGGCAGCACTTGAAGGCGGTGTCGCCGTCGGGCACCTGCTCGGCCGCGAGGGTCAGGTAGTGCGGGCAGGTCTCGGCGGTCACCCGGACGCCGTCCTCGCGCGCCCGGCGCAGCAGGGGCAGCACGGCGGCGGAGGAGACGTGCAGGATGTGCACCCGGGCGCCGGTGCGCCGGGCGGTGTCGAGCAGGTGGGCGACGGCCGCGGTCTCGGCGTCGGCGGGGCGGGAGGCCAGGAAGTCCCGGTAGTGGACGCCGGGTTGCTGCGGGGCGGCGGCGAGAACGGTCGGGTCCTCGGCGTGGATGATCGCCAGCGCCCCGATCCGGGCCTGCTCGGCCAGCGCGGCCTCCAGGTCGGCGGCCTCGACGTGCGGGAACTCGTCCACCCCGGAGGGGGCGAGGAAGCTCTTGAAGCCGAACACGCCCTCGCGGTGCAGGGGTTCGAGGTCGGCGACGTTTCCGGGGACGGCCCCGCCCCAGAAGCCCAGGTCGACCCACGCCTGACCCTCGGCGGTCTTCCGCTTGACCAGCAGTCCCTCCACCGTGGTGGTGGGCGGGATCGAGTTGAGCGGCATGTCGATGATCGTGGTGACGCCGCCGGCCGCGGCGGCCCGGGTGGCGGTGGCGAAGCCCTCCCACTCGGTGCGGCCGGGCTCGTTGACGTGCACGTGGGTGTCGACCAGGCCGGGCAGCAGGGCGGTGTCGCCGAGGTCGGCGAGCTCGCGGTCGCCGGCCGGGAGCGAGCCGTGCGCGGCGACCTGCTCGATCTTCCCGTCCCGGATCAGCACGTCCGCGGGGCGCTCGCCGTCGGGCAGGACCGCCCGTCGGGAGCGGATCACCGTCGGCTGACTGAAAGGCATGGGAGACCTCCGGGACCAAGGAGTCGGGGGTGGTGGTTTGGGGGGCGCTTCGCAACGGTTCGCGGCAACGATTCGCGGGAGGGGCGAAGGAAGGGGCGAGGAGGGAGGCGAGGGAGGAGGCGGGGATTGCGGGGAGCCTAGGCCCGCCTTCAACAAAACGTCAATGGATGAACCTACGAGGGTTCAGCGCGGCAGCAGCACACCGGCCAACCGCTCCCCCGCGACCTCGGCCAGCTCGGCGGCCCTGGCCATGCTGTCCCCGGGCTGTTCGGCCAGGTCGGTCAGCGCGATCGCGGCGGCGAAGCCGGCCGCCCGCCACTGCGGCTCGGCGAGTTCCAGCCGGCCCGCCACGGCAGCCACCCGAACCCCCGCCCGGGCGGCCGCCGCGGCAACCCCGGCGGGGGCCTTGCCGTGGAGCGTCTGCGCGTCCAGGCAACCCTCGCCGGTCACGACGAGGCGTGCCCCACGCACGGCCTCGTCGAAGCCCAGCAGGTCGAGCAGCAGCTCGATGCCGGGTCGCATGGTGGCGCCGAGCAGGGCGAGGGCGGCGAAGCCCACCCCGCCCGCGGCGCCGGCGCCGGGGGCCTCCCGGACGTCCCGTCCGGTGGCTTCGGCGACGAGGTCGGCGAACCGGGTGAGTCCTTCCTCCAGGACCACCAGGTCGTCGCCGTCCGCGCCCTTCTGCGGACCGTAGACGGCTGTGGCGCCGCGCGGCCCGAGCAGCGGGTTGTCCACGTCGCAGGCCACCACGATCTCGACACCGCCCAGCGCGTCGGCCAGCGGGCCGAGCTCGATCTCCGCGAGCCTGCGCAACGCGGCACCGCCGGGAGGGAGTTCGGCGCCGTCGGCGTCCCGCAGGCGCACCCCGAGCGCCTGCACCATGCCCGCACCGCCGTCCGTACAGGCGCTGCCGCCGAGGCCCAGCACGATCCGCTTGACGCCGAGCGAGACGGCCCGGGCGATCAGCTGGCCGACCCCGAAGGACCCGGCAGCGAGCGGGGCGGTCCGGCCGCCGGGCAGCCGGGCGAGGCCCGAGGACTGCGCCAGTTCGACGACGGCCGTGTCACCCCGGACGGCGAGCGCGGCGTCCACCGGCAGACCGGTCGGACCGGCCACCTTGGCCGGCACGCGGTCGAAGCCGGCCGCGAGCGCGGCGGCCAGGGTGCCCTCGCCGCCGTCGGCGACGGGCAGCTCGCGCACCTCGGTGCCGGGCGCGGCGCGGCGGATGCCGGCGGCGATCCGGGCGGCCACCTCGGCGCCCTCCAGGCTGCCCTTGAACTTGTCGGGGGCGACGACCACATGGCCCTGGCGGGGGGTGGGGGGCATGGTGCGGTCCTCGCTTCCGTACGGGTGTGGCGGTGGTACTGCGACGTGCGTCAAGCATGTGCCCGGAGGTCCGGGGGTGCGAGCCCCTCGGCCCGAACCGGTGTGAACGGTCCCTGCCCGGACCGGTGTGAACGGGCCCGGTGTGAACGGGACCGCTCTGAACGGGCCCTGCCCCGGGAGGGTGCGACCCCCTCCCCGCCGTTCCCCCCGTCCCGCTTCCGACGTACGGGGGGCTCCCCTCGGCGGGGAGGGGGCCAGGCGACGCGCAGGCACGACCGAAGTGCCCCCTGGTGGGAGTACGCATCACCGGCTGGATCGACCGGCGGGCGGGCGGATGAGCCCCAGCCCGCACGCCGGTCGGGTTCGACCTCCTGGCGGCGCGGGCACGACCGGATGGGTACACGCCGCCAGGAGGAGTCAGGGACGGGGGCTCCGCGCGGGAGCCCCCGAGGGTGTTACGCGACCTCGCGGCCGGAGAGCCGCTCGACGCCGCGCAGCAGCGCCGAGTGGTCGAGCGAGCCGTCGCCGTTGGCCCGGGCGGAGGCGACCAGCTGGGCCACCACGGCGCCGACCGGCAGCGCGGCGCCCACGGCGCGGGCGGCGTCGGTGACGATGCCCATGTCCTTGTGGTGCAGGTCGATCCGGAAGCCCGGGGCGAACTCGCGGTTCAGCATGTTCGCCTTCTTGCGATTGAGCACGGTGGAGCCGGCCAGGCCGCCGCCGAGCACGTCCAGCGCGGCCTGCAGGTCGACGCCGGCGTTCTCCAGGAAGATCACGGCCTCGGCCAGCACCTGGATGTTGACGGCGACGATCAGCTGATTGGCGGCCTTGACGGTCTGGCCGGCGCCGGCCGGACCGACGTGGATCACGGTGGTGCCCAGCGCGTCGAACAGCGGCTTGGCCTCGGCGAAGTCCTCGGCGGCGCCGCCGACCATGATCGACAGGACGGCCTCGACGGCACCGGCCTCGCCGCCGGAGACCGGGGCGTCCAGCGTACGGACGCCCTTCTCCTTGGCGGCCGCCTCGACCTTGATCGAGGTCTGCGGGGTGATCGAGGACATGTCGATCACCAGGGTGCCGGGCTTGGCGTTCTCCAGCACGCCGCCCTCGCCCAGGATGACCTGCTCGACGTGCGGGTCGGCCGGGACCATGGTGATGACGACCTCGGCGTCCTGCACCGCGTCCGCGATGGAGGCGGCGTCGTGGCCGCCGGCCGCGACCAGGGCGTCGATCTGCGGCTGGGTGAGGTTGAAGCCGGTGACGTGGTGGCCGGCCTTGACCAGGTTGGCGGCCATCGGGCTGCCCATGATGCCGAGGCCGATGAAGGCGATCTTGCGGCTCATCGCGTCGAGTTCCTTACGTGTGCGGGGTTGGAGGGTGGGTCGGCGGCGCGTCGCGTCGCGGCTCGGCGAGCGCTACGCGGCGGCGCGCAGCTCGCGCGGCAGCCACCCGAAGCTGTCGGCGCTGACGCCGGTGGAGGGGCGGTACTCCAGGCCGATCGGGCCGGTGTAGCCGGCGGCGGTGAGCCGGGCGAACAGGTCCTCGAAGTCCAGGCCGCCGGTGCCGGGCTCGTTGCGGCCCGGGTTGTCGGCGATCTGCACGTGGCCGATGCGGTCGGCGTACGCGTCGATGACCTGCGCGAGGTCCTCGCCGTTCTTGGCCAGGTGGTAGAGGTCGCACAGGAACCGGGCGTTGCCCAGGCCGGTGGCGGCGTTGACCTTGTCGACGACCTCGACCGCCGCGGCGGCGGAGACCAGCGGGTAGTCCGGGGACTCGGCCCCGTTCAGGGCCTCGATCAGCAGGACCGCGCCGATCCCGTGCGCCGCCCGGGCGGCGAGCACCAGGTTCTCCAGCGCGAGGGCGTCCTGCTCGGCCGCCTCGACGCCCGCCACCCGGTTGCCGTACAGCGCGTTGAGCGCCTTGGTGCCGAGCGAGCCGGCGATCCCGGCGGCGACCGGGACGTTGGCCCGGAAGCGGTCCCGCTCGGACGGTACGGAGACCGTCCCGCGGGCGCCCCTGCCGAGGTCGTCCAGGAAGTTGAGGCCGGTGAGCCGCACCCCGGCGTCGGTGAACGCCTTGCGGAGCGCGTCGATCTCGGCCTCCGAGGGGTCGTGCTCCTCGCCGAAGGGCCACCAGAGCTCGGCGGCGGTGAAGCCGGCCGCGGCGGCCGCGGCGGGGCGCTCCAGGAGGGGCAGCTCGCCGAACAGGATCGACAGGTTGACCGTGAAGTGGTGCTTGGCAGCGGCCGTCACGTCAATCACCTCTCATCTCTCTTCCGTCATCCGCAACTTCCACGATCCGGAAGAGGGATTCTGTGTGGTGGAAGCATCTCCGGACGGCGAAGCGAGTGTCAAGGGCGTCGCAACAATTTGTTGAAGACGCTCGGAGTGCACTCCACCACCCCGCCCCCGGCTGTTCGATCACCCAGCCCCTGCCCGCCCGCACCCCCGCTCGATACAGTGATCCCGTGCGATTGATGGTGGAGTTCACGACAGAACCGTTCGAACTGGACACGTTCCCGGAGCACGCCGCGGCGGCCCGCAAGGCGGTCGACGACGCCGGCCTGGCCGTGTCGGTCGGCCCCTTCGGGACCGGCGCCGAGGGCGAGGCCGACCAGGTCCTCGCCGCGGTGACCAAGCTGCTCCGGGAGACCCTGGATGCGGGCGCGACCCGCATCTCGGTCCAGGTCAGCGTCCTGGACGAGGAGGGCGGTACGCCGTGACCGAACACGTGGAACACCCGCTCGCCGCGGCGATAAAGCCGCTGCTGGACGCGGTCGGCGCGACGCCCGTCCCGTTGGACGAGGCGAAGCCCGAGGACGTCGTCCTGGAGTGGGAGGGCACGCCGGCACTGGCCGTCCGGCTGCCCCACCTCAGCAGCGCGCTGGACCGGCTGCTGGCCGAGATGACCCGCCAGTTCGACGGCCGCCCGCTGGCCGAGCTGGACCGGCTGGAGAAGCAGCGGGTCGTCGCCCTGCTGGAGGAGCGCGGCGCCTTCACCGTCCGCCACGGCGTCGAGACGGTCGCCTCGGCCCTGGGCGTCAGCCGCTTCACGGTGTACAACTACCTGAACCGCCAGGACGGCTCGAAGTCCTCCTGACGAGCTTCCCGAAGCCCCCTCGCGAGGGCTTCCGAACGGGTGACCCCGTCGGTGCGGCCAGTCTGGATCGGCCCGCGGCGGGGCACACTTGGCGAATCGCACACGAAAGGGCCCGGCACGGCGGGCCGGTTCAAAACGTAACCACCAACCGTTCAACAAAGTGTTGACGGCCGGGTGGGGTCGATCTAGCTTTTCCGGGTGGCACCACTCTTCAGGAGGTCCACCCGTGACCAACCACCCCCACGCCCTTGACGCCCTGGCTGCGGTCGACGCCGCCGAGCTGGAAGCGATCCTGCTGGAGGTATGCTCCAGCCCCCGCTGGGCCGCCGCGGTAGCGGAGGCCAAGCCCTGGTCCGACCGCGGGGCCCTGCTCGCCGCCAACGCGGCGGCCATGGCGTCGCTGACGGCCGAGGACCTGCGCGACGCGATGGCCGGCCACGCCCGGATCGGCACGCCCAAGCCGGGCGACGCCACCTCCGAGCGCGAACAGGCCGGGATCCAGGGCGTGGACCAAGCGGTCCTCGACGAACTGCGCGAGGCCAACGCCGCCTACGAGGCGAAGTTCGGCCACGTGTTCCTGATCTGCGCGACCGGCCGCACCGCGACCGGCATGCTCGCCGCCCTGCGCGAGCGCCACCCCAACGACGCCGCCACCGAGGCGGAGATCGTCCGCGGGGAGCTGCGCAAGATCAACGACATCCGGCTCAACCGTCTGATCGACACGGCCTGATCGACACCGCCTCATCGGCATCGCCCGATCGGCACCCCCGATCGGCACTCTCCGATCGACACCGCCCGATCGACACCGGCCCGACCAGCACCTCTGATCGACCGTCAGCCCGTGTCGCTCCCGCACCCGGACAGGCCGGCATGTCACAAGGAACCTGACGCACCATCACCTCTGCCATCAGTAAGGTCACTTCACCCATGACTGGCATCTCCACCCACGTGCTCGACACCAGCCTCGGCCGCCCGGCCGAGGGTGTCCCGGTCGAGCTCGCACTGCACACCGAGGGTGGCTGGCAGGTGCTCGGCACCTCCGCCACGGACTCCGACGGCCGGGTCAAGGACCTCCCGGTCGTGGAGGCGGGCTCGGTCGTCCGGCTGCTCTTCGACACCGGTGCCTACTACGCGCTCAAGTCCACGGAGCCGCCGTTCTTCCCCGAGGTCTCGATCGTCTTCACGGTCGCGCCCGAACAGCACCACTACCACGTGCCGCTGCTGCTCAACCCGTTCGGATACTCGGTCTACCGCGGAAGCTAGTAGACCGACCTGGAAGCTCTAGGAGCCACGTCATGGCCCACGTGCTCGGTCAGAACCAGTACGGCAAGGCGGAGAACCGCATCGTCCGGATCTCCCGCGACTCCACCCGGCACGAGATCAAGGACCTGAACGTCTCGGTCTCCCTCCAGGGTGAGTTCGAGGACGTCCACCTCACCGGGTCCAACGCCAACTGCCTCCCCACCGACACCACCAAGAACACCGTCTACGCCTTCGCCAAGGAGTACGGCATCGAGTCGGCCGAGGCCTTCGGCATCGTCCTGGCACGCCACTTCGTCGACAACACCGAGCGCGGCGTCGTCCACGGCGCCCGGATCCGGATCGAGGAGTACTCCTGGGACCGGATCAGGACGCCGGACAGCTCGGCCCGCTTCATCGGCTCGGAGGAGGTCGGCCACTCCTTCGTCCGCACCGGCCAGGAGGTCCGCACCACCGAGATCTCCTACGACGGCGAGACCGTCCGGGTCATCTCCGGCCTCAAGGACCTCGTGGTGATGAACTCCACCAACTCGGAGTTCTGGGGCTACATCAAGGACAGGTACACCACCCTGCAGGAGGCGTACGACCGCATCCTCGCCACCCAGGTCACCGCCCGCTGGAAGTACGGCTACAGCGGCAGGGACGGCGAGGCCCAGCCCAACTGGAACCGCTCCTACGCCCACGTGAAGCGGCACATGCTGGAGGCGTTCGCCGAGACCTACTCCTACTCGCTGCAGCAGACCCTGCACGCGATGGGCACCCGGGTCCTCAACAACCGCGCCGAGGTGGACGAGGTACGCCTCGAACTGCCCAACAAGCACCACTTCCTCGTCGACCTGGAGCCCTTCGGCCTCAAGAACGAGAACGAGGTCTACTACGCCGCGGACCGCATGTACGGCCTGATCGAGGGCACCGTGCACCGCGAGGGCGTCGTCCCGGTCATCCCGGTCGTCTGACCTCCTCCACCCGTGGACACCGCCCGGAATCGCCGTACCCTCCGGCCCTCGCAGGCCGGTCGAGCCCGGGCGGGCAGGTCCACGCGCACCACCCGCACCACCCGTTTCTCCACCCGCACCACCCGCACCACCAGTTTCTCCACCCCCACCCACCGGAGTTCGTGTCTGCCTCGCGGCGGCCGGCCCGGGGCACTGGAGAAGCACCCCGAGGAATCCTTGCTCCGCCGTCCCGTCCTCGGGGGGTCTCCAGCGCCGCGGGCGCGCCGGGAGCCACGGGCACAAGAGGGGCTCGACATGGCACCCAGCAACACCAGCAGTACAGACGGCGGTTCCACCCCTGCAAGAACCCACGGCCCGGAGGGCTCACCGGCACACCTCCCCGGTGATCCCTCCGTCCACGGGCCCCACCCCGTGGACGAGTTGCTGCCCCCGGTGAAGCTGGTCTCCACCGGACTCCAGCACGTCGCCGCGATGTACGCGGGAGTCGTCGCACCCCCGCTCATCGTCGGCGCCGGCGTCGGGCTCTCCCCCGCCGAACTCGCCCTGCTCATCTCGGCCAGCCTGTTCACCGCCGGACTGGCCACCCTCCTCCAGACGCTCGGCGTCTGGAAGATCGGCGCGCGGCTGCCGTTCGTGAACGGCGTCTCCTTCGCGGGGGTCGCGCCCATGATCGCCATAGCGAAGGAGCACGGACCGAAGGACGCCCTCCCGGTGATCTTCGGAGCGGTGATCGTCGCGGGGGTCCTGTGCTTCCTCGCGGCGCCGTACTTCTGCAAGCTCATCCGGTTCTTCCCCCCGGTCGTCCAGGGCACCGTGATCACCCTCATCGGGGTGTCCCTGCTCCCGGTGGCGGTCAACTGGGCGCGCGGCGGCTCGCCGAGCGCCCCCGGGTACGGCTCCATGCGGGCCATCGGCCTCGCCGCGACCACCCTCGTCGCGGTGGTGCTCTGCAACCGGCTGCTGCGCGGCTTCTGGCAGCAGCTGTCCCTGCTCATCGGCCTGGCGTTCGGCACCCTGACCGCCCTCCCGCTGGGACTGGCCGACTTCGGCGCGGTCCGGGACGCGAAGGTCTTCGCGCTCCCCTCCCCGTTCCACTTCGGCGCGCCGATGTTCGACGCTGCCGCGATCGCCTCGCTCTGCATCGTCATGGTGGTCTCGATGACCGAGTCCACCGCCGACATGCTCGCGCTCGGCAAGATCGTCGACCGCGAGGCCGACGAGCCCACCCTCGCCGCCGGCCTGCGGGCCGACGGCCTGGCCACCGCGCTCAGCCCCGTCTTCAACGGCTTCGCCGCCAGCGCCTTCGCCCAGAACATCGGGCTGGTGGCGCTGACGAAGATCCGCAGCCGCTTCGTGGTCGCGGCCGGCGGCGGCATCCTGGTCCTGCTGGGGCTGTTCCCCGTGCTGGGCTCGGTCGTCTCCCTGGTGCCGCAGCCCGTCCTCGGCGGCGCCGGGATCGTGCTCTTCGGCACGGTCGCGGCGAGCGGCATCCGCACCCTCGCGGAGGCGGGCATGGAGTCCAGCTCCCACACCATCCTGGTGTCGGTCTCCCTCGGCGTCGGCATCATCCCCATCGCGGTGCCGACGTTCTACGACCCCTTCCCGGAGGCCGTCCGGACCCTGATGCACTCGGGGATCTCGGCCGGCTGCGTGATGGCCGTCCTGCTCAACCTGCTCTTCCACCACGTCGGAACCACCCGCCGGTCCAGATCCGGCCAGGCCTCCGGCGCGACGGTGCCGACGGCGACACCGTCCTGACCGGCCCGGGAGGGGCGCGTGCCACCCGCACACGCCCGACGCGCACCCCTCCCGGCCCTCCCCCCTAGGAGTGACACCATGGCAGTCCAGCCCCCACCCGCCGACCAGCGCATCGTGATCGAGAACGTCGCGATCGCCACCGTGGACGCGAACGACACCGAGTACGCCCGCGGGCACGTGGTCATCCTCGGCAACACGATCGAGGCGGTCGGCTCCGGCCCCGCCCCCGCGTGGCTGGACAACGTGGTGCGCCGGATCAACGGCGAGGGCCACCTGGTCACCCCCGGCCTGGTCAACACCCACCACCACTTCTACCAGTGGATCACCCGCGGCCTCGCCCAGGACGACATCCTGTTCGACTGGCTGGTCGCCCTCTACCCGACCTGGGCCCGGATCGACGACAAGCTCGTCCACGCCGCCAGCCAGGGCTCCGCCGCCGCCCTGCTCAAGTCCGGCTGCACCACCGCCTCGGACCACCACTACGTGTTCCCCAGGGACGGCGGCGACATCCTCGGCGCCTCGATCGAGGCCGTCCAGGAGCTCGGCCTGCGCTTCACCGCGCTGCGCGGCTCGATGGACCGCAGCAAGAAGGACGGCGGCCTGCCGCCGGACCACGCCGTCGAGGAGCTGGACGACATCCTGGCCGCCTCCGAGGCCGCCGTCGACCGGTACCACGACTCCTCCTTCGGCTCGATGCTGCACGTCGCCATCGCGCCCTGCTCGCCCTTCTCGGTCTCCACCGACCTGCTCCGCCAGTCCGCCGAACTCGCCCGCCGCAAGGGCGTCCGGCTGCACACCCACGGCTCGGAGACCGCCGAGGAGGAGCAGTTCTGCAAGGAGCTGTTCGGCATGGGCCCGACCGACTACTTCGAGTCGGTCGGCTGGCTCGGCGAGGACGTCTGGATGGCGCACTGCGTCCACATGAACGACTCCGACATCGCCAAGTTCGCCGAGACCGGCACCGGCGTCGCCCACTGCCCGTCCTCCAACGCCCGCCTCGCCGCCGGCATCGCCCGCGTACCCGACATGCTCCGGGCCGGCGTCCCGGTCGGCCTCGGCGTGGACGGCACCGCCTCCAACGAGTCCGGCGAACTCGGCACCGAACTGCGCAACGCGCTGCTCATCAACCGGCTGCACGGCTCCCCCAAGGCCCTCACCGGGCGACAGGCGCTGCGCCTCGGCACCATGGGCGGCGCCCGGGTGCTCGGCCGGCAGGACGAGATCGGCTCGATCGAGGTCGGCAAGCTCGCCGACCTGGCGCTCTGGAAGATCGACGGGGTCATGCACTCCTCCATCGCCGACCCGGTCGCCGCCCTCACCTTCGGCGCGCTGCCGCCCCTGTCGGTGCTGTTCGTCAACGGCAACGCGGTGGTCGAGAAGGGACAGCTGACCACCGTCAACGAGGACCGCATCGCGCGCGACTGCGCCCGGGCCGCCAGGGAGCTGGCGGCCCGGCCGGTCTGACGCACCCTCGGACTCCGGGGCGCCCAGGGACGGTGCGCACCCGGACTCCGCGCACCCCGCCGCGGGTGCGCGGACCGCGGCCCCGGACCCACGGCGAGGGTCCGGGGCCGCGGCGCGCCCGGCCCGGCCCGGCCGGCTCCCACCCCCGTGGGGAACCGGCCGGACGATCAGGAGGGCTCCGGAGCGCTCCCGGGGGTCAGTGGACGGCGGTCGGCCGCTCCCCGCTCACCGCTGCTCGCTCCGACTCCGGGTCCGTGTCCGGGTGACGGCCGGGAGCGCGGCACCCGCGAGGGCGAACACGCCCGCCAGGACCGCCCAGCCGACCGCACCGTGGTCCACCACCGTCAGGCCGACCACCACCGGACCGAGCACGTGCGCCGCCGCCTGGCCGCTCATGAAGACGCCCTGGTACTCACCGTGGGACCGCGGATCGGCCAGGTCCAGGCTCAGCGTCCAGCCGCCGGCCGAGGTGAGCAGCTCGCCGAGGCTGTGGACCAGGGCGCCGAGCAGGATCGCCGCCGTGGCGACCGCCGCCGGGCCGAGCTGCGCCGCCGCGTACAGCAGGCAGCCGCCCGCCAGCAGCAGCGCACCCCGCAGACAGGCCCGCGCCGCCGACGGGACGTCCACGACGCCCCGGCTCGCCCGCACCTGGAACACCACCACCAGCAGGCAGTTGACCACGTTGACGGCGGCCACCACGGCCGCGGGCGCATCCGTCGCGAGGACGGTCCAGAGCGGTATCCCCACGCTGAGCAGCGCGAGCTGCAGCTCCAGGACGGCGTGCAGCGCGGCCACGAGCAGGTAGCGGCGGTCGCGCAGGGCTGCGCCCCGGGTCCGCACCGGGGCGCAGCTGCCGGCGTCCCGACCGTCCGTCACGTCGGCGACGGGCAGCCCCGCCAGGAGCACCGCGGCACCGAGGAAGCTGACCGCGTCCAGGACCATCACGGTCACGTAGCCCGTGTAACTGTCCGCCTGCAGGGCCAGGGCCGCGCCGCCCGAACCGACCACCAGACCGGCGTTCATCACCGACCGCAGCAGCGCCCGCGAGTGGACCTGCCGCTCCGCCGGGAGCACCCGGGCGATCAGCGCGCTGCGCACCGCCGCCGCGCCGCGCTCCAGCAGCGTCGCCACGCAGGCGAGCGCGACGAAGGCGGCGAAGGAGTGCACGAAGGCGTACCCGAGGACGGCGACGGCCTCCAGCGGCCCGACCACGAGCAGCAGCCGCTTGCTGCCGACCCGGTCGGCGAGCCGCCCCGCGGGCACCCCGGCGAACACCCCGCAGACGCCGGCCGCGGCGAGCCCGAGCGCCGTCTGCCCCGGGGTCAGGCCGACGGAGCGGGTCAGGAACAGCACGCTGACCGTCACGAACAAACCGTTGCCGATGTTGGTCACCAGGCTCATCAGGGCGAGCCGGCGCACCAGCGGGTCATGACGGAGGAGGCGTCCGGAACTGGCCGGACGCACGGCGGTCGTAGTCATGGCAGAAGGAGACCGGGGTTTCCGAAGCCGCGGAACTCTTTTACCGTTGCGGTCAATGTTCGAGTTCCGCTTGGGCGTCGACGACCTCGCCGCCACCTGGTTCGGCTACTCCGCCCTGCAGGAGGCGGTGTTGAGCGTGCGCGCCCGCCTCTGGCCGGGCCGCTACCCGGAGCAGCAGCCGTGGATCGCCGGCTGGCAGGAGCGCTACCAGACCCTGGACACCGCGCTGTTGGAGTCGATGATCGCGCCGGTCGGCTTCGTGCCCGACTTCCTCACGCCACGCCCGCTCGGCCCCCGCCCGGACTTCGCGACGGAGGTGGAGCGGCTGGCAGCCACGCCGGCGGAGGTGGTACGGGCCGACGTGCTGGAGGCGTACCGGGGCGGCGGGAACCCGAGCCCGCTGCCGCCGGTGCTGAGCGCGCTGATCGACGACCCGGCGGCCCTGGCCGTCCGGCTGGCCGAGGCGCTGGACGCGTACTGGACGCACTGCCTCGCCCCCGCCTGGTGGCCGCGCGCCCGGTCGGTGCTGGAGGCGGACATCGCCTACCGGGGGCGGATGCTCTCGGAGCGCGGGGCGGAGGGGCTGTTCGCGGACCTCGACGCCCGGCTGACCTGGCACGCCGGGGTGCTGCGGCTCGTCGACCCGCACCCGGCCGTGAAGGCGGTGGGCACCACGGTGGACGTCGCGGGGCGGGGGCTGGTGCTGATCCCCACGCTGTTCGGGCTCGGCGCGCAGACCGACGTCACCCAGGCGGGGCCGCCGCTGGTCTGCTACCCGGCCCGCGGCAAGGCGACGATGGCGGAGGGGCTGGGTGCGCAGCTGCCGTCGGCGCGGGCGGGCGCGGCGCTGGTGGGGCTCATCGGGGCGCCGCGGGCGCGGCTGCTGGTGATGCTGGAGACCCCGGCGAGCACGACGGAGCTGGCGCAGCGGCTCGGGGTCACCCCGGGCGCGGTCAGCCGCCACCTGGGCGCGCTCGCCGCGGCGGGGTTGCTGGACCGCACCCGGCACGGCCACCGCGTCCTGTACCGGCGCAGCCGACTGGGCAACGCGCTGGTGGCGGGCGCGGACGGGTGACAGGGGTCGGCGAACAGGATTCAGCTGACAACTTTCATCATCTGTCAGCTGTTATCCGTCGGTCGTCGGCTGAAGGTTGCCGCCGACTGCTCCGCCTCCACCCCCGCCCCGCCACCGTCAGGCCGAGCGCCCGATCGTCGCCAGGTAGGCGCGCCAGCCGCCGTGGTGGGTGATCTCGCGGTGCACCCCGCGCTCGACCTCCCCCCGGGCGAGCAGCATGGAGAAGCAGGCGGAGCCGTCCGCCAACGTGACGACGCCCAGCTCCAGTTCGCGCGGCTCGCCGGGCAGGATGACGTCCCGCAGCCGCTCCAGGCCGACGTCGTACAGCTCGCCCTCGATGGCGGTGTCGACGTTCGGGTCGGGCAGCAGCCCCGGGCAGACGTCCGTGCCGCCGCTGTGGTCGATGGAGAAGAAGCGGTAGCCGGGTGCGGTCCGTACGGGCCCGATCAGCGCGTCGGCGACCTTGGCGTGGAACGGGCCGCCGACCATCGCCTGGCCGTTGAAGAAGATGCGCGGCATGGGTGGACTCCTCGTGGGAAAGGCCGTTCCGTACGGCGACGAGAGGACAGGTGGATTCGTCGCCGTACGGAACGGAGTAACGGGCCGCCGGAGTGCTACAGCCTGGCAGGCGTCGGCGCCGGCAGCGGCGGACTACGTTGGTCTCAGCCCAGCAGGGGCAGCGCGGGGAGGGTCAGGAAGTCCGCGAACTCCTCGGCCAGGGCGACCTGTTCGAAGAGCTTGGCGGCCTCGCGCCAGCGGCCGGCGCTGTAGGCGTCCTCGCCCAGCTCGGCGAGGAGTTCGGCGAGCTCCGTGGCGACGAGCGCGCGGACCAGCTCGGCGGTGGCCTTCTCGCCGGTGTCGGACAGCACGACCCCGTTGTGGATCCACTGCCAGATCTGCGAGCGGGAGATCTCGGCGGTGGCGGCGTCCTCCATCATGTTGAAGATGGCGACCGCGCCCAGCCCGCGCAGCCAGGCCTCGATGTAGCGGATGCCGACCTGGACGGCGTTGTGCAGCCCCGCGTGGGTGCAGGTGCCGCCGGCGCCGGCGACGTCGAGCAGCTGGGCGGCGGTGACCGGCTCGGACGGGCCGGGGTCGTCCTTCTGGTTGGGCCGCTCGCCGAGGACCGCGTCGAAGGAGGCGCGGGCGACCGGCACCAGGTCGGGGTGGGCGACCCAGGAGCCGTCGAAGCCGTTGCCGGCCTCGCGGTCCTTGTCGGCCTTGACCTTCTCCAGTGCGGCCGCGTTGACCTCGGGGTCCTTGCGGCTGGGGATGAACGCGGCCATGCCGCCGATCGCGTGGGCGCCGCGCCGGTGGCAGGTCTGCACCAGCAGGCGGGTGTAGGCGGCCATGAACGGCGAGGCCATGGTGACGCTGTTGCGGTCCGGCAGGATGTAGTGCTCGCCGGCGTCGCGGAAGTTCTTGACGATCGAGAACAGGTAGTCCCAGCGGCCCGCGTTGAGGCCGGCCGCGTGCTCGCGCAGCTCGTACAGGATCTCGTCCATCTCGAAGGCGGCGGTGATGGTCTCGATCAGGACGGTGGCGCGGATGGTGCCGTGCGGGATGCCGAGTTCGGCCTGGGCGTGGGTGAACACGTCGTTCCAGAGCCGGGCCTCCAGGTGGCTCTCGGTCTTCGGCAGGTAGAAGTACGGCCCGGAGTTGGGGTCGTCGGTGCCCTTGGCGAGCAGCCGGGCGGCGTTGTGGAAGAAGTACAGGCCGAAGTCGAGGAACGCGCCGGCGACCGGGGTGCCGTCGACCAGCAGGTGGTTCTCGTCCAGGTGCCAGCCGCGCGGGCGGACCACGACGGTGGCGAGCTCGGCGGCGGGCTTGAGGGTGTAGGCCTTGCCGGCCGGGGTGGTGAAGTCGATCCGGCTCTCGTAGGCGTCGATCAGGTTGATCTGGCCGCTGACCACGTTCTCCCAGGTCGGGGAGGTGGCGTCCTCGAAGTCGGCGAGCCAGACCCGGGCCCCGGAGTTGAGGGCGTTGATGACCATCTTGCGGTCGGTCGGGCCGGTGATCTCGACCCGGCGGTCCCGGAGCGCGCGCGGCGCCTCGGCGACCTTCCAGTCCGCGGCCCGGACGTCGGCGGTCCCGGGGAGGAAGTCCAGCGTGCCGGCCGCCGCGATCTCGGCGCGTCGGGTCTTCCGCCTGGCCAGGAGTTCCTGCCGGCGGCCCTCGAAGGTGCGGTGAAGGCCGACGACGAAGGCCACGGCCTCCGGAGTGAGCACCTCCTCCGCCCGGTGGACGCGCGGACCGGCGACAGTGACGACCGGAGCGGCGGGAGAGGAGGTGGTTGGGGGTACCCCCGGCCGGAGGCTGGGGGAGGGCCCCTGATCTGCAGCCATGAGCAGGACACTCCTAAGACGGTTGAGCCTGGCGAAGGGAGCTCCGGTGGGAACTTCCTCGTGTACTTCCTCGGTCGATTCCCGCCTGTCGGCGAGATCGATTCTGTAAGGTGGAGACTAGTTTCCGCGATACAGAATTTCAACGGTTTGTTGAAGAGGTCGCCGGGACTCTACTCCTCCCCGACAGCGAAGGGAACGCCGGTGGTTGCGACCCCCGACACAGCATCGACGACGGGCGCCGACCGCGCGAGCGGCGGCGTGCAGTCCGTCGAACGCGCCTTCCAACTCCTGGAGGCGCTGGCCGACTCGGGCGGCGTGGCCACGCTCAGCGAGCTCTCCACCAGTTCCGGCCTCCCGATGCCGACCATCCACCGCCTGGTTCGTACCCTCGTGCAGCAGGGCTATGTCCGCCAGGACACCGCACGCCGCTACACCCTCGGCCCCCGGCTGATCCGCCTCGGCGAAACCGCCGGCCGCCTGCTCGGCAGCTGGGCCCGCCCCTACCTGGCCGAACTCATGGAGGCCACCGGTGAGACCGCGAACCTGGCGGTGCTGGAGGGCGGCGAAGTGGTGTACGTCGGGCAGGTGCAGTCGCGGCGCTCGATGCGGATGTTCACCGAGGTCGGACGGCGGGTGCAGCCGCACTGCACCGGCGTCGGCAAGGCGCTGCTCGCCCAGCTCCCCGAGGAGGAGGCGCGCGCCGTGCTCGGCCCCAACCCGCTGCCGGCGCACACCGAGTACACGGTCACCGACCCGCAGGAGCTGATGCGCCAGCTCGCCGAGGCGCGCGAGCGCGGCTACGTCGTCGACGACCAGGAGCAGGAGATCGGCGTCCGCTGCATCGCGCTCGCCGTCCCGGGCGCCCCGACGCCCACCGCCCTCTCGGTCTCCGGGCCGGAGGCGCGCATCCGGGCGCTGGAGGAGCAGGCCGGCGCGGCCTCGCTGGTCCCGGTGATGCACCAGATCGCCACCCGGCTCGGGCAGGTCCTCGCACCCTGACCCTCCGTCAACCTGCTTGGTAGTACGGCGAGGCGGGCGATCTCGGCGGGCGAGGAAGGACCGGCGCGGCGGGCGGGCAGGACAGTCTCGTAGGACGGGGCTGAGCCGTTGCGGAGCGGGCAGGCCGACCGCCGCCCCGCCGGGCAGGCCGACGGGCCGGCGTCCTCCGTTCGAGCGCACGGCGGGCGGGGCGGGTCGGGTCGCGCCAGGTCACGGCAGCGTCTCGGCCACCCTGGTGCCGACGCGGCCCGCGACGGTGCCGGCCGCCGGAGCACGAGAGCAGGGTGACCGGGATGAGACACCGGGATGTACGGGGTGGCGCGGACCCGCGGCGCGGCGCGAGAGTCGGGGGGTTCGGCCGGGTCGGGGGGTTCGGCCGGGTCGGGCTGGTCGCGGTCGTGACGGCGAGCTGCGCGGCGACGGTGCTGGCCACCGGCCCGTCCTGGGCACTGCGTCGGCCTGAGCCACGCCCGGCGGTGGATGTCGTCACGCCGAACGCGCCGGTCGTGCCCGTCGTGCCCGTCGCGCCGGTCGCACCGGGCGGGTCCGCCGGCCCCGGGGTGTCGACGCTGCCGGCCCTGGTCGCCCAGCCGTCCCACTCCCGCCTGCAGGTGGTCCGGCTCGACCCGGAGGCGGCAGCGCCCGACGGCACCACGACGATCCACGCCTTCGTCGCCAACCGGGGCCCGGAGACCACCGCCTCCCCGTTCACGGTCGTGGTCACCCTGCCGCCGGGTGTGACCCCGGTGGGCCCGTTCTTCCCCGAGGACTGCGAGGTGTTCCAGGGCGGCCACCGGGTGCGCTGCGTCTTCGGCCCCGGGCTGAAGGAGGGGCGCAGCGCGACCGCCCTCGTCCCGGTCCGGCTGGATCCCGATCTGCCCGTGGGAACCCTGAGCGGCGGCTGGGTCGCGGTGCGCAGCGCGGACGACCAGGACGAGAGCAACCACCGGCAGCCGTTCGACATCACGGTCGCCGAGCCGGCCGACGGCTCCTGAACCACGTCGACCCACCGGTCACCGGCCGCCGGCGAGCGGCCGCCGGCTTCCGGTGACCGGTGGGACGTCCTACCCGACTACCGGTAGACGCGGACGTAGTCGGCGGCCATGGTGATCGGAGCGGTCCCCTGCGGCGCGGGGTGGTACTGGCCCGCGCACACCGAGAGGTTGAGGATCAGGTACGCCGACCAGTTGGCGCCGACGCCCTTGCCGTCCGAGAAGACCTTCGCGCCGTTGACGTACCAGTCCACCGAGTTGGCGCCGTAGTAGGTGCCGATGGTCACCCACTGGTCCTTCGCGACGGCGCTCGCGTCGGTGTAGTACTTCGCGTTGCCGGGGTTGACGTGGTTGGTCAGCTCCAGCAGGTTCGGGTTGTCGGGGTGGTACTCGAAGGAGTCGACCTCGCCGTTGCCGTTCTTCCAGGTCCACAGGGCGGGCCAGGCGCCGGTGCCGGCGGGCAGCTTGACCCGGGTCTCGGCGTAGTCGCCGGTCTTGACCTGGAAGCCCTCGCCGGAGCCCTCGGTGGTCAGGAAGCCCGTGTTCCAGGACTGCTTGCCGTTCTCCAGGGCCGGGCCGCCGGAGGTGGCGGTGAAGGTGGCGACCCCGTTCGCGACGCTGACGTTGTTCTTGTTCAGCCAGTCCAGCTTGTTGTCGTCCGGGTTGTGGTTCCCGTACTTGTAGGCGGTGCTCTTGTCGCCGACCCAGCGCTGGCCCCAGGAGATGGCGCTGTTGAACTCGTCGGACCAGGCCAGCGACTTGCCGGCGACCGGGGAGGACGGCGCGGGGGTGGTCGGGCTCGCCGTGGCGCTCGGGGTCGGCGCGGGGGTCGCGGTGGCGCTCGGGGTCGCGGTGGCGCTCGGGGTCTGCGTGGGGGTCGGCGCCGGGGCCGGGGTGGCGGTGGCCGAGACCACCAGCTGCTGCGAGGGCAGGTTGTGCCAGACGCCGCCGAGGTCCTGCCAGAATCCGAACTCGGTGTACGTCCCGGCCGGCAGGGTGCGCGCGCCACTGGTGAAGTTCACGCCGCTCGGGCAGATCTGCACGTTGGAGGCGTTGCCGGGGAAGTCGAGGTTGGTGCCGCGCGCGTCGCGGACGCCCACGCCCACGGTCTTGGCGGTGAAGCAGGCCGAGGAGTGCAGACCGAGCGAGGCGGTGGCGGCCTTGCCCGCGACCATGGTGGCGGGGGCGAGCCGGTCCTGGGTGACGGTCGGCGCGGTGGCCGCCTGGGCACCGGTGACGGACGGCACGCCGAGCAGGCCGGCGCCGCTGATGGCGAGCGCCCCGGTGGCGGCGAAGGCGGCGTTGCGGCCGCGGTGGGAGGGGCGGGCGTGACGCGGTGCGCGGCGCCGGGCAGCAGGCTTGGGCATGAGGTGACCTCTGCGACGCCTGCGAGGTTAGCTGTCGGGTTCGGGCTGCAGTTGCCCGGCCGCCTGTGGAGCGGCTTCACCCCTAGCCTCGACCCGTACGCGCGAGCGCACGGGCCGGGCGCCGACCTTGGTTTCCCCGCTCCCGTCCGCTGTGGTGCTCGGTGACCCGCCGACGGGTGGACGGGACTCGGCGTCCCGGCGGCGGGGTCCGCGAGGGGCGGACGACCGTTGCAGGCTAGGCAGGCCGTACGTGAACGGACAACTCCGGCGGACGGGTTGTCGCGCAGCTCACAGTGGTGTCGATCAACGACGCTGTGTGGCGGCCGAGTTGATCAGTTCACGTGGCCTGGAACGATGCCCGACGGGGTGGCTCTGCGGGTGTCCGGCCGGGCGTTCCGGTTGCGCGTTCCGGTTGCGCGTTCCGGCCGGGCGTTCCGGCCGGGCGTTCCGGCCGGGCGTTCAGCCGAGCCAGGCGTCCACCTGGCTCTCGGCCTCCGGCGCCCACCCGAGCTCCAGGTGGTCGAGGCCGCTCAGCAGCCGGGTGCCGCCGACCGTCGCGATGCCGGTGGTGTCCAGGGCGCTCGCCGTGAACACGATGCCGTCGCTGGGCCCGCGGTTCTCGTTGAGCACGCCCGGGATGTCCGCCGACCCGCCGGCCAGCAGGTAGGTGCGCACCGCGGCCGGGACCCCGGCCTGCTGGAGCGGGGCGATCAGGGAGCCCGCGTCGATCGCCGCCTGGATGCCCTGGCCGGAGGTGTAGAACCCCTGGCCGCCGTAGTAGGTGGTCCACCAGTCCTGGGCGCTGCCGTCCACGCCGTACCTGCCATCCCAGCGGGCGAGCAGCTGGCGCTGGCCCGGGTAGCAGTCGTACCCGCCGGTCGGCAGCACGCCGAGGCAGGGTTGCGCGGTGTACGTGCCGTAGCAGGTCATGTACAGGTGCGGGGACGGCGCGTTGGCGGTGCCGCCGCAGGCCGGCCACGTCGCCAGGTCGAACGACCAGCCGTGGGCGTAGACGTAGTCGAGCCCGCCGTTCGGCCCGCCGAGGGTGACCAGGCGGCGCACGTCGCCCGCGTACGCCCGCCCCCAGGACGGCCGCACCGAGGACACGTACGCCCTGGCGGCGACCTCGCCCTTGCTCCAGGCGACCACGTCGACCTGCGGGGCCCCGAGGCGGGCCCGGATCAGCGCGATCGCGTCGCCGACGGCCTGCGCCTGGAGCAGGTTGTCACCGTGCTTGTGGGCGAAGCCGATGGCGAAGACCCGGTGGCCGGTGCCGGCGAGGTACTGGGCGAGGCCGGTGGACGGGCAGGTCGCGGCGCCGCAGGTGCCGCTCTCCCCGGGTTCGCCCAAGCGCGGTCGGCGTTGTCGTCGGCGCCGTGGACCAGCAGGACGGGCGTGGCCCGGCTGCCGGTGTCCCAGCCGGTGGCGGAGTAGAGCAGGAAGCGGCCGGAGGAGGGCTCACCGGTGCCGAAGTACGTCCGGCGGGCTCCGTCCTGGTCGCCGCGGCCGTCGGACGGGAACTGCTCGGTGCGGAAGCCGGGGGTGGTGTCGAGGTAGCGCTCGACCTTGGCCCAGCCGTTGCCGGGGGCGGGGAAGGCGGCTTCCAGGGTGAGGGCCGCAGTGGCGGTCCCCGCTCGGGCGGAGGCGGTCCCCGCTCGGGCGGAGGCGGGGGCGGAGGTGCCGAGGATGATGGCGGCGAGGGCCAGTAGGACGGCGGTGAGCGTGGTGGGGGTGCGTCTCACGCGGGCGTGTCTCGCGCTGGTACCGGTCGTGGGGGTGCGTCTCATGGCCGGACGGTAGGACCGGTGCGCGACGGGTGCCCATGTGCCGGTCGCACACCCGGTGGGCAGCGCGGTGGCGATCCGTACCGTGGCAAAGCGATGACCGTGTGCACCCGGTCGGATAAATTGGAGGTCCGACATCTTACGCAGTGCACAACACGACCACACCGGAAACGAGGAGCCGCCCCACCATGACCGCGTCCCTGCCCGCCTTCGCCGGCCGTACCTACGTCTTCCGGGCCGACAACGGCGCGGCCTTCCGCAACACCTACTCGGCCGACGGCACGCGGCTGCGCTGGGAGGGCCTCGGCGAGTCCGCGGGCCAGTGGGAGGACGTGCGGCTGCACGTCGCCGAGGTCGCGCCGGAGATCTACTTCGTCAGCTGGACGGAGCAGAGCGGGATCACCGTCAGCCACGTGATGGACCTCAACGAGCTGACGGTCCGGGCCTTCTGGACCTTCGAGGGCGAGGGCGGACGGGTCGGGCAGCTGCACACCGGAACGCTGGAGCGCGTGGCCTGAACCGCGGGACGACCGAAGCCTCGGGCCCTGCGTTCAGGCCCCGGGGGTTCGGTCGTTCGGACGGTCCTCAGGCGGTCGGGTTCGGGACCCTGAGGTGCTGGGACAGCCACTCCAGCGAGGACGGCAGCAGTGCGCTCCAGGTCTCGAAGTTGTGGCCGCCGTTCTCCAACATGCTGTACGAGACGTTCATCGGGCTCCGCGCGGCGTCGACGAAGGCCTCGGTCTCCCGCCGGTAGTCGCCGTCGCCCTTCTTGGTCCCGGCCAGCAGCAGGGACACGTTCGGCTGGGGCAGGTTCTTCAGCCGCCACATCAGGTTGGCCTCGTCGCGGCGCTGCTTGCTGCCGCCGAAGAGGTCACCGGTGGTCGGGTCGTCGGCGGCGTCGTAGTAGGCCGAGAGGGCGACTGCCGTCGGGAAGACGTCCGGGTGGCGCATGGCCAACTTGAGCGCGCAGTAGCCGCCGGTCGAGTTGCCCATGAAGGCCCAGGCCTGCGGGTCCGAGGAGACCCGGAAGCTGGCCTGGATCGCCGCGGGCACGTCTTTGGTGAAGTACGTGTCGGACTGCGGGCCGTTCGGGATGTCCTCGCACTCGGTGTCCTGCGGCAGCGCGGGCGAGGGACGCATCAGGACCATGACGGTCGGCTGCATCCGGCCCTCCTGCAGCAGCTTGAGCGCCGCGCCCGGGTAGTTGAACCGAGTGATCAGGTTCTCGGCGATTCCTGGGAATCCGGTGCTGACGATCACGGCCGGGAACTGCT
The DNA here is from genome assembly GCF_044541955.1 of Kitasatospora sp. NPDC085464. NCBI lineage: Bacteria > Bacillati > Actinomycetota > Actinomycetes > Kitasatosporales > Streptomycetaceae > Kitasatospora > Kitasatospora sp. NPDC085464. The sequence continues at coordinate 111,027 of NZ_JBITTM010000013.1, read as the reverse complement.
TGTGCGCGTACTCCGGCTGGAAGTACTGCGGGGGCAGGTAGACGTAGCCCTCGGTCGACAGCCGGCTGACCGCGCCGTCGATCCGGACCTTGCGGATCTCGCCCGACTGGCCGGGCTCACGGCCCATCGCGCCACCGCCCTTGACCGAGGCGTGGCCGATCGTCTCCACCAGGAGGCGCCCGGAGGCGTCCGCCTTGTTGTGGATCACCACCGGGCCGGTGTCGCCGGTGCCGAGCAGGTCGCCCCAACTGCTGTAGAAGGCGAAGTAGTTGTTCGCCACCAGGCCCAGGGCCGAGAGCACCGCGAGCTGGGTGACGAGCAGTGCGCCGATCCGGCCGATCACCGCCTGCCAGGTCTTCCTGGCCAGTCTCGGCCACAGCCAGACCGTGCCCCCCATCACCACGACGGCTATCAATACGGTCAGCGCCAACATCTTGTGGCTCGTCAGACCCATGTCCTGCTTGCTCCCACGCCTCGAACTCCAGTCCCCTCCGCTGGGGACATCCGAGGAGGTCACCCCGGTTCCCCCGCCGGGGCGCGATCACCAACCCTAGCGCCAGCTGGGAGAAGCCTGATGACGGCTGGGAGGTTGCGGGGAACGGCCGGACTTCAGGTTTCAGACGACAGACAACAGATGACGGGTTTCAGATGACAGATTTCGAAATCTGTCATCTGTCATCTGAAACCCGTCTGGTGACACTCCCCCCGCCCGCCCCGCGTCGAGGCCCGCGCGGGCTCAGGACACCCGCTCCCAGAGCCGCAGCCCCGCTGTGAGCTCGCGCATGCACCGCGCGCCCAGGTCGTGCGGGGACCCGGGGCCGGTGGCGGGGGCGCCGGAGGAGGCCCACTGCTCCAGCGCCACTCGGATCGCCGCGGTCGCGGCGGCGGCGGCCAGCCGGATCTCCAGCGGATCGGTGCCCTCCGGACAGCGCTCGGCGAGGACGGCTCGCAGGCGCATCTCCGAGTCGGCGTGGACGCGCTGCCAGGCGCCTTCCAGGCGCGGGTCGCGGAGCAGACTGCGGGTCCACTGCATCATCTCGGCGCCCGCTTCGTCGGCCGGCGTCAGCGAAGCGACCGCCGCACTCTCCAGCGCCTGACGCAGCGGCAGGTCGGCCGAGCTCTGGGCGAGTTGCTCGACCCACTGCCGTCCGCCCGCGGCGAGCAGCGGGGCGACGGCGTCCTCCTTGACGGAGAAGTACCGGTAGAAGGTGCGCAGCGAGATGCCCGCGGCGAGGGCGATCTCCTCGGCGGTGGTGGCCTCCGCCCCCTGGTCGGCGAACAGTGCGGCGGCGGTGCGGGCGATCTCCAGCCGGGTGGCGTCACGGCGGCGCTGATTGAGGGTCGGGCGTCCGGTCACGGGGTCAGCCTACGCGGCCGAGTGCCATTGTGGCGCATCACGCCCTCATGACGCTTCGAGACTTGTTGGCACGACGTGCCACTTGGGCGTACCGTGCCTCTTGAGGTCGAGAGACCACGAACGAACGGAGTACCACCATGGAGCGCTTCAGCGGACGGAACGTCCTGATCACCGGCGGCGGCTCGGGCATCGGCCAGGCGACCGTGCACCGGATCCTCGCCGAGGGCGGGAAGGTCGTCGCCGTCGACGTCAACGAGGACGGCCTGAAGAAGACCCTGGACCGCGCGACCGCCGACGGCACCGCGGACCGCCTGACCCTCCGGGTCCTCGACATCTCCGACGAGGCAGCCGTCGTCGCGGGCGTCGGCGCGGCGGTCGCCGAGCTGGGCGGCCTGGACGTCCTGGTCAACGCGGCCGGCATCCTCCGCGCGTCGCACACCCACGAGACCACCCTGGACTTCTGGAACAAGCTCCTCGCGGTGAACCTGACCGGCACCTTCCTGATGACCCGCGAGGCGCTGCCCGCGCTGCTCGCCGGCGGCAAGGGCGTGGTGGTCAACTTCAGCTCCACCTCCGCGACCTTCGCCCACCCCTACATGGCCGCGTACGCCGCGACCAAGGGCGGCATCCAGTCGTTCACGCACGCCATCGCCTCGGAGTACTCGAAGCAGGGCCTGCGCGCGGTCTGCGTCGCCCCGGGCAGCATCGACAGCGGCATGACCAACAACCCCGGCCTGCCCGCCGACACCGACCTCAGCCTGCTCGCCAAGCTCTCCCCCGCCCTCGGCCGGGGCTTCGCGGGCCCGGAGACGGTGGCCGGTGTGATCGCCATGCTCGCCTCCGACGACGGCGCCTTCGTCACCGGCACCGAGCTCCGCATCGACGGCGGCACCCACATGTGACGGCCGCCCCCGAACCGCGGGGCCTGTGCCATCCCCCGTACGGCACAGGCCCCGCTCGTGTTCGGCGCCCCGGCCTCGGGCTGCGTGCCGCGGCTCAGTGGAGGAGCTTGGCGAGGACGATCCGAGGGGCTGCGGCTGCGGCTGCGGCAGTGGTTGCGGCTGCGGCGGCGGCGGCGGAAGGGGCTTCGGCCGAGGCTGCGGCAGAAGCCTCGGCCGGCGTCAGGGGCGTGAAGCCGTGGCGTCGGTACAGGGCGAGGGCGGGGGCGTTGGCCGGGAGGACGGCGAGGTGCAGGGCGGTGCCCCCGGTGGCACGGGCCCAGCGCTCGACCTCCTCGATCAGCCGGTCCGCGACACCCCGCCCGCGTGCCTGCGGGGCGACCCACAGCGATCGCAACTCCCGTACACCGTCCGGGGATCCGTGGAGACCGCCGACGAGCCCGACCGGGTCGTCCGCCAGGAAGGCGGCGACGTGGTGGGCACCCGGGAGGTGGAGGCGGGCGCGCCACCGTTGCTCGCCGCCCGCTCGCCACTCGGCGATCCCGTACGCGAAGGCGTGCGGCGAGTCGGTCAGGGCGGCGAGACGGAGGTCGCGCCAGAGCGGCCAGTCGGCGGTCGTGAGGGTTCGCAGCGTCACCATGGTCAGCACCGTAGGCAGCGCGTCCGGTGTCCGTCAGCCCGTTCCGGCACGGGCGTGACGGCCCCCGGGGATCGCTCCGTCGCCGGCGTCCCGGCGTGCGGCGAGGGCGTTGCCCAGCGCGGCGACGGCGGCCCCGAGCAGGACGAAGGCCGCCGCCGTCAGGACGCAGGCCCCGGACACCCGGCGGTAGCCGCCGTGCCGGCCGGGGTCGAGGAACACGAACGGGTACCAGTCGATCGCGTAGCCGCGCAGCAGGGCGTAGGTCAGGTACACCAGTGGGAACGCCATCCAGCCGAGCACCGTGACCGGGCGGATGCGCCGGGTGGGCGGGTCGACCAGCCAGTCGGCGAGCACGACGAGCGGCAGCACGCGGTGCACCACGTCGCTCACCCACGGGATCGTCTGCTGCTCCGGATACGTCGCGAGCTGTGTGCCGTAGAACAGCCCGGTGACCACCAGGTAGAGCACGACCGCCCCGCGCACCTCGTCCGGCACCGGGCGGTGTCCGGTCAGGCCCGCCCAGCCGCCGTATCCCAGGACGGCGATGCCGGCGAGGGCGCTGAGGTTGGTGAAGTAGCTGAAGAAGTTCACCACCCCGGGGGAGTCGGTCGCCGCGCGGTAGCCGGAGAAGCAGAGGGCGACGGCGACGAGGGCCGCCACGGCGAGCCGGGCGGGTGCGAGCCACGAGTGGGCCGGTTGTGCGGGCATCGTCGGGACCGCCTCTCTGGGGGCGCCCCTCATCCGGCTGGAGGGCTATTCGGATTCAAACCCGGGCGGGAGGAGTCGGCCACAGGAGCGCGGGCGAGCGGCGCGCCTCCGGCCCGGGTCTGCCGAGGTCACGGCGTGCGCCAGTCCGCGGCGAAGGCGGCCGCCGGGTTGGCGGTGAGGAGCAGCTCGGGCAGCTCGGGACCGAAGGTGCGGGCGAGGCGCGGGGCGAGGTCGGTGAGCAGACGGGTCGGGCCGCCGGCCTGTCGGGCGGTACGGGTCGTGGTGTCGGCGCCCAGCAGCAGCTGGCCGACGTGCCCCGCCTCGACCAGGTCGGCGATCACGTCGAAGGCCTGCAGGTCGGCCGGGTGGCCGGAACGCGAGGGACTGTCCAGCGCGAGGTGGACTCCCTCGGCGGCGAGACTGCGGTACACGGCGCGGTCGGGGAAGCGGGTGAGGTGCCCGAGGATGATCCGGTCGGGCCGGACTCCGTTCCGGCTGCTGAGCCGGAACAGGACCTCGTGCGGATCTCCGTCGGGTTCGAGGTGGACGGCGATCGGCGCGCCGGTGGCGTGGTGGGCCTCGGCGGCTGCGGCCATCGTCCGCCGGGTGTGCGGGGTGGCGGGGCCGGCGTCGTCGGCGACCTTGATCAGCCCGGCCCGGACAGCGCCGGACGCGGTGGGCACACCCGGCACACCCGGCACACCGGGCGCGCCGATGGTGTCCGGGGACGGATCGGTGCCCGGCAGTCCGGTGGTGAGCTCGGCGACGAACCGTGCGGCGAGGTCGTCGGGGGCGGGGTCGGTGTCCGGCGAGTAGTGCACCGCCTGGTGCGCGCCCGTGGCGGCGACGACGTGGACGCCGGTCGTGCGGGAGAGGGCGGCGAGGGAGTCCGCGCCGCGGCCCATGCCGAACGGGGTCCACTGCACGAAGGCCCGGCCGCCGACGGCCGCGTAGGCGCGCAGGACGTCCTCGGCGGCAGCCGGATCGTCAAGCTCCTGTCCGGGGAGCAGCGGGCTGCGGATGAACAGGTGGTCGTGCGAGTCGGTGATGCCGAGGCGGGCGGGATCGAGGTCGCCGAGGACGGTACGGACGGTGCGGCTCATGCTTCGTCCTCGGGGGTCTCGGGGGTCTCGGGGGTCTCGGGGGCGTCAGGGGTTTCCGAGGTCTCGGCGGTCTCGGGGCCGGGGGCGGGCGCCGGGTCGTCGGCGGCTTCCGCGAAGGTGGCGGTCGCGACGCGCAGGCCGGCCAGGGCCTTGGGGAGCCCGACATAGGGGGCGAGGTGGAGGATGACCTCGGTGACCTCCTCCCTCGTCATGCCGATCCGCAGGCTGTAGCGGACGTGGTCGGCGAGCTGGGGATCCACGCCGCCGAGGGCGGTGAGGGCGGCCAGATTGGCGATCTGCCGGTCGCGCAGGGCGAGTCCGGGGCGCTGGTAGGTGCCGCCGAAGAGGCTGGTGACGATCCAGTCGGGGAAGCCCGGCGCGAGCGCGTCCAGGCCCCCGAGGGTGGCGGTGGCGCCCGGGCCGGCGAGTTCGGCGAGCAGGGCGTAGCCGGCTTCCCGGTCGAGTGGCGCGGGGGTGAGCGGGGCGGCGGTGAGCGGGGCGGCGGTGAGCGGGGCATCGGTGAGCGGGGCATCGGTGAGCGGGGCATCGGTGAGCGGGGCGGAAGTCATCGGGGTGTCCTGGCCTTTCACCAGTGGCGACCGGTCGGCAGCCGGTCGAGTTCGGGGCGGGAGAGGTGCAGCACCTGGTAGCGGATGCCGGGCGCGTCCTGCGGGGCCGGGCCGCGCCACAGGGCCAGGCGGAGCAGTTCCCAGCGGCTCGGGTCCACGGCGACGGCGGCGGTGTGCAGGGCGGGGTCCGCGGGGAGTTCGGCGAGGGCCCGCTCGACGGCCTCGGCCGGGTCGACGGCTTCCGGCAGCCGTACGGTGTCGCGGGTGGCGGTGGTCGGGTCGGCCTCCCCCGCAACGCCCGCGCCGCCGTGCGCCAGCCCCGATCCGAGCCAGTGGTGGACGACCGGGCGGCCGAAGTCGGCGCTCAGACCACGGAAGCCCGGGCCCCAGAGGAAGCTGTTCATGCCCTCGGCGGTGCGCCAGAGGTAGAACGGCGCGTACTGGTTGACCGGGGAACCGTCCTGGCCGCGCTCGCGGACCAGGTACACCTTGAGGCCGAGGCCCGGGTGGGCGTCGAGCAGATGGCCCTTGTCGGCGACGCGCTTGCGGATGATGCCCATGTCGTAGTCGGCGGGGAGGGTGATCTCGTACTGCATGGCGTGCACGGCGGGGCTCCTCGGGGTCGGTGGGGCGACGTCGGGCCGTCGGCCGGGTGCGTTCGGTCGGTCCGGTTCGGCCGGCTCAAGCGGTTCGGCCCGTGCCGTCAGGCTGTCCGGTGTGCCACCAGCAGGCCGAGGGCGCCGCGGACGGCCTGGTCGAAGGGCTCGGCGCTGTCGGCGGCGCGCGCCAGCACGTAGCCGCCCTGGACGACGGCGACCACGGCGGCGGCGGTGTCGGCCGGGTCGAGCCCGGGGGCGAACTCGCCGCCCGCCTGGCCTTCGGCCACCAGGTCGGCGATCCGGCCGCGCAGCCAGTCGAAGGTCTCCTCGACGGGGGCGCGCAGCTGCGGGTCGGCGATCACGTCCGGGTCCTGGGCCATCCGGCCGATCCGGCAGCCGCGCAGGACGTCGCGGTCACGGCGCAGGTACGAGGCGATCCGGTCGTAGGCGCTGCCGGGGGCGGCGAGGTCGGCCTCGGCGATGCCCCGGATCTCCCCGGCGCTTCGGCGCAGGGCGACGGCGGCGAGGTCGGGCTTGCCGGTGAAGTGGTGGTACATGCTGCCCTGGCCGACGCCGGAGCGCTGCTGGATGGCCTTCGGGCTGGTGCCGACGTAGCCGCGCTCCCAGAGGAGGGCCTGGGTGCTCTCTATGAGGCGGTCCTGAGTGCTCATGCGGATCACTGTACATACCAGTAGGTACAAACAGCCAGCCCTCTTCCGGATCCGATTTCCGGCTTCTTCCGACCTTCGGCTGCCGACTTCCGACCTTCGGCTTCCGACTTCCGGGGCGATTCCCGGAAGCGCCTTCGGCCGCCGAACGATTGAGGGCCGTGCGCCGCCCCCCGGCGGCCACGGCCCCTCGACCGTTCGTCATCCCCCGTACCACCGAGGGGCATTCCGGCCCGACCGGTGGCGCGCGTCACGTCACACACGGTTGTCGGCATCACGCCCCGCAGGGGGTGCACGGCGCGCTGCGCGGGCGGACGACGGAGCGTCAGCCGAGGGCGCTCGCGCCGGATCGCGGGAGCCACCCCGCCCGCGAGCAGCTCCAGTTGCTCGCGCCGCGCTCCACTCGGCGTGCGCACCGACGGTCCTCCGCACGGACGGGCGCCGACCGGAATCGGGGCGAAGCCTTGATCGATCGGGGGCGACTGGCAAGATGTCCGGCATGAACTACCTCGCCGCGGATGACCGCTATGCCTCGATGACCTACCGGAAGGCCGGGCGCAGCGGCGTCCAGCTGCCCGCCGTCTCGCTCGGGCTCTGGCACAACTTCGGTGACGCCCAGCCGCTGGAGGTGCAGCGGGCCGTGCTGCGCCGGGCCTTCGACCGGGGCGTCACGCACTTCGACCTGGCGAACAACTACGGGCCGCCGTACGGCAGCGCCGAGCGCAACTTCGGCTACCTGTTCGCCCAGGACTTCCGGCCGTACCGGGACGAGCTGTTCATCGCGACCAAGGCCGGCTGGGACATGTGGCCCGGCCCGTACGGCAACGGCGGCAGCCGCAAGTACCTGCTGGCCAGCCTCGACCAGTCCCTGGAGCGGATGGGGCTGGACTACGTCGACGTCTTCTACTCGCACCGCTACGACCCGGACACCCCGATCGAGGAGACGATGGGGGCGCTGGACAGCGCGGTGCGCTCGGGGAAGGCGCTGTACGCGGCGATCTCCAACTACCCGGCGGAGCAGCACCGGGAGGCGGTGGCGATCCTGCGGGAGCTGGGGACGCCGGTGCTGATGAACCAGTCGGCGTACTCGATCCTCAACCGGTCCGTCGAGGAGGGCGGCGTGCTGGACGCGGTGGGCGACACCCAGACCAGCCTGATCGCCTACTCACCGCTGGCCCAGGGGCTGTTGACGGACCGTTACCTCACCGGCGACGTGCCGGCGGGCTCGCGGATGTCGGTCGGGAAGTTCCTGACCGAGGAGGCGCTGACCAGGCAGAAGCTGGAGCAGCTGCGGGCGCTGAACAAGATCGCCGAGGGGCGCGGGCAGTCGCTGGCGCAGCTGGCGCTGTGCTGGGTGCTGCGGGACCCGCGGGTGGTGTCGGTGATCATCGGCGCGAGCAGCGTGGCCCAGCTGGACCAGAACCTCGACGCACTGGCCGGTGGGCCGCTGACGGCGGAGGAGCTGGCGGAGATCGACCGGCTGAGCCGGTGAACCGCCCGTCGGTCCGATCGCCGGCCCGCTGCGGCGGCGAGCGGTAGCTGACGGCGAGCGGGCAACAGATGACAGCTGACAGATTTCAACATCTGTCATCTGTTCTCTGTCATCTGTCATCTGTCATCTGTCCGTGGTGCGGCGCCCGGGGCGTCGATGAGTTCGGCATCCTTCAGGGTGAGCCCGGCGAGCGCAAGTGCGCCATGGAAGCCGGCCAGGCCGCGCACCCACCGGACGCCGATGACGATTCCACGATGCGGGACAATGCGCCGCATTCCGCACAGGCGCCCGGCTCGGGAGGCGCTGGCCTGGCGACGACGCGCGCCGGAAGTGACAGCGCTCCACGGCAGCCGAATCGGAAGCAGAACCTTGCCACATCATGGGATCCACTGCTCGTCGATGCCATTCCATTCGCAACGTCATCGACACATTCCCGCAGCCCTGGCTGCCCTACGCTGAGACTCCCTCCGGCGGTCCGCCGGGGTTCCGAATCGAAACGCGAGGTGTCATGGCCGAGGCCGCCACCGCCGTCCAGAGTCCGCCGGCCGGTGCGCAGGCCGTTCAGCGCGCGCTCGGGCTGCTGCACTGCTTCCACGACAACGGCCCCGACCTGAGCGCCTCCGACCTGGCCCGCCGCATGGGACTCTCGGTGTCCACCGCGCACCGGCTGGCCCGTACGCTGGTCAGCGCCGCCTTCCTGGAACAGAACGAGCGGACCGCCCGCTACCGGCTCGGCCCGGCCGTCGCCGAGCTCGGCCAACTCACCTTCCACCAGCGTGGATTGCACCTGGCCGTGCCGGAGCTGGAGGTGCTCTCCCGGCGCACCGGTGCGACGGCCGACCTCGCGATCCGCAGCGGCCCGCACGCGGTGATCCTGGTCGGCGGGTCCGTCCGCCCGGACACCGGGCTGGGCCTGCGCCGCCCACTGCACTCCACGGCACTCGGCAAGGTCCTGCTGGCCTGGCCGCGCCCGGGCGAGGCGGCGGCGTACGCGCTCGGGCCGCTGCAGCCCTTCACTCACCGCACGATCACGGAACCGGCGCTCCTGGAGGAGGAGCTGGCGAAGGTCCGGGTGACGGGGCACGCGCTCAACGACGGCGAATCGGCCGCCGGGGTGCGGACGGTGGCCGTCCCGGTCCTGGACCGCGCCGGACGCGCCCGCTTCGCGCTCGCGGTCCGCTCGACCCCGGCACACCTCACCGACGACCGGCTGGACTGGTTCCTGGGCCACGCCCGCACCTGCGCCGACGCCCTCGCGGTACTCCTGTTGCCGCCCGATCAGCGCGCCTGACGTATCGTCACCATCCTTGCAGCGACGGGCCACCGTCCGTTTCGAGGACGCGGGCGACCCGCCGCCGCGGTCGGCGGTCACAGGTCAGCTGTCAGCGGTCAGCCGTCAGACACCGGCCGGGGTGTACTTGTAGCCGACCCGGCGGACCGTGACGATCGTGTCGCGGTAGGCCGGTCCGAGCTTGCGACGCAGCCGGGCGACGTGCACATCGACCGTCCGGCCGTCCCCGACGTGGCCGTAGCCCCAGACCGCGGAGACCAGGTGGTCGCGGGTGTGCACCCGCTGCGGGTGTTCGGTGAGGTGGGCCAGCAGCTCGAACTCCAGATAGGTGAGGTCGAGCAGCTGCCCGTCGACGTGGGCGTTGCGCCGCTCGGTGTCGACGCTGATGCCCTTCCCGGCCGGGCGCCCCTGCCGGACGCCCGCCGACGCGGGGCCCCCGGACGACCCGGCGGTCCCGGCAGCCCCGGGTGCGGCAACAGTGACGGCAGCGGCAGCCGCTCCGGGCAGGCCGGCAGTCCCGACCGGCCCAGTCGCCGCCACCGGGCTCTCGGCCGGCACCAGCACCAGGTACCCGACCATCGGGCTCCCGTTCGCACCGCCGAACTGCGTCCCGAACTGCGCCCCGTACTGGGCGAGCAGCCCCTGCGGCAGCACGCCCTGCGGCAGGGCGGCGACGACGGCCGCCCCCTCCGGCAATGCGGCGAGCAGCGCCTGCGGGACCGGCGGGACGACCGCCCCCGGCTGCGGCGCGGCGGCCGTCGGGGCCGCCACCGGACGGGCCGAGCCGGCGTGCGACGGGCGGACGGCCGCGGACCACCGGTCGCCGACCGAGCCGGGAACGGACGGAGGAACGGACGGAGCGGAGGAAACGGACGGGCCGGAGGGGACGGTCGGCACCGTGCGGACCGCGCGCAGGTGCGGGGTCGCGGTGGGCAGGGGGAGGGTGGCCGTGGAGGAAGAAGACATGGTGTGCCGCTCATTTCGCGCGTGACGGACGGGGTGGAGTCGTCTGCGCGTCGACCGGGCGTACTGCCGGGGCTGGACCGGACGGAACCGGGTCAGCGGGCGGAGAGCCGGGACGCGCTGGGCGAACCCGGACACGTCTGATCGAACAGGTGCGGCTGCCGGGACGGCCAGAAGGGCTCCAGGTCGTGGCGACCCCGTCGGCTGTCCTCGGCGCGGCTCGCGCGCCCGTTCCACCGTCCGGTCCGTCGACCGCCCGCGCACATCGCGGTGGCCGTACCGCTCGTTCGGGTACGGCCGACGGCGGCGGGTGCAGGTCTGGGGCAGACGATGTTCACTGGTGGTCTCTCCGCTGGGCGGGTCCGGTTGGTCGGCCGCGGCACGCCGGACGGCGGTCCGCTACGGCCTGGTCGACGGGATCGACGGTGCGTCGGGCGGTGGCTGGTGGGCCGGGAGCGCCGGGGACGTACCGGGACGGGACAGGCCGGTCAGCGACAACACGCGCTGCAGATCAGCGCGTGGTCGATGTAGCGGCGGACGGTGAGCACCGGACCGGCAGCGCCCGAACGGGCGGAGCCGGGCATGAGGGGCCCGGACACGACGGTGACGGTGCGTCGTCGGCCGACGGTCGTCATGCTGCCCTCCCCCTCGTTCTGTGCGCGGTCCGCACCGCTGCCGGTGCGCACCGGCGGTGCCTCGCCGGATCGTCGAAGGCCGTCCGCCGATCGGCAACGCCCGTGTGAACGGGACGTTTCCGCGGCTCCCGACGGCATGGCCGGGCGGCCTTCGTCCACAGAGCCTTCCACGGCCGGGCGGGTCTAGGCAACCTTCAGCACACTGCCCGTCCGGAATGCGGACGGCGGAATGAGACGTCGGTCGGGGCGGGATGCTCGCGAACGCCGTCGCCCGAGGCTCCCTCAGAGTCGGTCGGCAGCACGGGCCGACCCCCTTCGACGCGGCACGGCCGGGCCGAGCACGCAGGTCAGGCGAGCGAGCCACCGGGCCGAGGGAGCCACCGGCCCGAGCTGCCGGGTGCTGCCCGGTCAGACCCGCGCGGGAGCGTGGCGCCGGCGCGCCGCCGCGTGCTCGACCAGCGCGACGAGCAGTTCCTTCCCGTCCTCGCGCAGCCGCGCGTCGCAGAGCACCACCGGGATGTCCGGGTCGAGGTCGAGCGCGTCCCGCACCTCGTCCGGCGCGAACCGATCGGTGCCGTCGAAGCAGTTCACCGCGACCACGAACGGGATGCCGCGCTGCTCGAAGAAGTCGACGGACGGGAAGCAGTCGGCCAGCCGCCGGGTGTCCGCGATGACCACGGCGCCGAGCGCGCCGCGCGCCAACTCGTCCCAGACGAACCAGAACCGGTCCTGCCCGGGGGTGCCGAACAGGTAGAGCGCGAGACCGGGGCGCAGGTCGATCCGGCCGAAGTCCATCGCCACCGTGGTGGTGCTCTTCGCCTCCACGCCCGAGGTGTCGTCCACCGGGCGGCCCAGCTCGCTGAGCTCCTCCTCGGTGCGCAGCGGCCGGATCTCGCTGACCGAACCGACCAGGGTGGTCTTGCCCGCGCCGAAGCCGCCCGCGACCAGGATCTTCACCGCGACGGCCGGACCGCCGCGCCACCGCGGGTCGTTGGGGCTCACCGGTTGGGACACGGCACCGTCCGGGCGGAGGTGGTGGTCAGAGCGCACGGAGTCCATTGATCACGTCTCGCAGCAGGCGCTCGTCCGGCAGCTCGGCGAGCGGAACGGGTCGGGTGACGCTGATCAGGTCGGCGTCGTAGAGGTCGCCGAGCAGCACGCGCACCACGCTGACCGGCAGGTCGGTGAAGGAGCCGAGTTCGGCGACGGAGAGCGGCTCGTTGCGGCACAGGGCCAGCAGCGTCTGGTGTTCCGGGTCGAGGACGTGCGCGGGCACGGCCCCCGCGTCCGGCCCGGGCTCGGCAGCGGTGATCAGCGAGATCAGGTCGAACAGGCCCTCCTCGACCGGCCGGGTGCGACCGCGCGTCATCGAGTAGAGCCGCACCACCGGGCCGGCCTCGTCGTCGAACCAGCGGTCGTCGACCGGGGTGCGCGGACGGAAGAGGTCGACGTCGGGTCCGTCCGGGTCCACCTGCTCCACGTCCGCCGGAGCGTCCGTGCCCGAGGACGCGTCCGCGCCCGGGGACGCGTCCGCACCGGACGGCCCGTCCGCGCCCACCGGCACGTCCGGGCCGTCCGGCACGTCGGCCTTCGGATCCGCCATCGGCCCGCTCATCTCCCCGGCGGGGCGGTTTCGGTGCGCGGCTCGGCGGCCATGTGCTCGCCGACCCGCTTGACCAGCAGGGCCATCTCGTAGGCGATCTGGCCGATGTCGGCCTCGGCGTCGCTCAGCACGGCGAGGCAGCTGCCGTCGCCCGCGGCCGTGATGAACAGGAACGCCTCGTCCAGCTCGACCATGGTCTGCCGGACGCCGCCGACCTTGAAGTGCCCGCCGGCCCCCTTGGCCAGGCTGTGGAACCCGGCCGCGACGGCGGCCAGGTGCTCGGCGTCCTCGCGGTCGAGCTCCCGGGAGGCGCCGGTGGCCAGGCCGTCGCTGGAGAGGATCACCGCGTGCCGCAGGGCCGCGACGCGCCCCACGAGGTCGTCCAGGAGCCAGTTGAGGTCCCCGGACGGCTGCGTCGAAGTGGTCATGAATCAGTTCCTTCCGCTGGAGCGGGTGGTGCAGGTGATGCGGGTCGTACTGGTGATACCGGCCGCACGGGTGGTACCGGTCGCACGGCCGGTGCCGGTCGTAGGGGTGGTACCGGCTGTGCCGATGAATCGGGTGTGCCGGGTTGTCCCGGCAGTACGGGTGAGCCGGTGCCCGGGCCGCGACGGACCGGCGGTCCGGACTGCGGCCGACGGGCGAGCGGGGCCCGCCCGATGTCCGTGGGGGCGGTCAGCGCCGCCGGGGCGGGTGCCGGGGCGATCGCCCGGCGGGACGGGTCCGGCGGCAGCCAGGGCAGTACGGCTGCGACCCGGTCGCGCGACGATCCCCCGCGGCCCTTCGACGCCTTCTCGCGGCCCTCCGACGTGCCGTCGCGGTCCTTCGAGGCACCGTCGCGGCCCTCCGCCGAGGCGTCGCGGTCCTTGGCGGCACCGGCACGGCCCACCGCAGCGGTCGCGCCGCGCCCGCGGGTGAAGCCGCGCTGGAACGAGGCGAAGGTCGCCCGGGCCTCCTCGGGAGAGCGCTCCCGCACGTCCGCGGCGTCCGGAACGGATCCGGAGTCCCCGGTCGTACCGTCCGGCCCGTCGGCGCTGCGGAATCGTTCCTTCAGCTGCTCCGTGCGCTGCTCCCTGAGCTGCGGCGCCAGGTTCGCCTGCCGGACCCGACGCGGCAGGCCACCCGCCGTCCGCAGCGCGGCGTCGGCCGGGGGCACCTCAGCGCCGACGGCGGGACCGGTGGCACCGGTGGCGCTGGTGGTCCCGGCAACCGCAGCCGTCCCGGTCGTCCCGGCAGTCGCGGCCGTGCCGACAGCGCCGGTCCCGGCGGTTTCGGCAGCCTCGGCGGCCGCGAAGGCCTCCTCGGCCGCGGCCACCACCAGGTCGTCCCGCCGGTGCCGCCCGGTCCCCGGCGCTTCCCCGGCGTCCGCCCCGGGCGCGGGGACCAGGACCGGTCCGCCCTTGCCCCGCGAGGCCCGGCGCGGCAGACCGCCCGCCGTACGCCCCGCCTCGGGCACGGAGGGCCGCGGACCGCCCGTCACCCGGTGCCGACCGCCCGCATCGGCACCCGCGCCGGCGCCCGTACCGCCGCTGTCGCTGTCGGTGCCGGCGCCGGCACCGGCTCCGACAGCGGCGGACGAGCCGGACGCGGTGCCCGTCGAGGCCCCGGAGGAACGCCCGACCGGGGTCCCGGTCGAAGCCCCCGCGCCCGGCCCCGGCACCGCGACCAGGTCCCGCTGCCCGCGACGGCCGCCACCGCCGGCCGGGCGCCGCCCGGCCGCGTTCGGCTCCGCCAGCCCGTCCGGCGCCTCCGCGAGCAGTTCGCGCGGGATGAGCACCACCGCCGTCGTCCCGCCGTACGGGGACGGCCGCAGGTGCACCCGGATGCCGTGCCGCCGGGCCAGCCGACTCACCACGAAGAGGCCGAGCCGGTCGGTGTCGGCGAGGTCGAACTCCTGCTCCACGGCGAGGCGTTCGTTGATCTCGGCGAGCAGCTGCTCGCTCAGCCCGAGCCCGCGGTCGTCGATCTCCAGGGCGAAGCCGTGCGCCACCACCTCGCCCTGGACGGTGACCTGGGTGGTCGGAGGGGAGAACACCGCGGCGTTCTCGACGAGTTCGGCGACCAGGTGGGTGACGTCCGCGACGGCACTGCCGAGCAGTCCGGTGCCGGGGAACGGCCGGACGGTCACCCGGGCGTAGTCCTCGACCTCGCCGACCGCCGCCCGGACCACGTCCACCATCCGGACCGGCTTGCGCCAAGCGCGCCCGGGCGAGCCGCCGGCCAGGATGATCAGGCCCTCGGCGTGCCGGCGCATGCGGGTGGTGAGGTGGTCAACCTTGAAGAGGTCCGCCAGCTCCGCCGGGTCCTCGGTGCGGCGCTCCATGGTGTCGAGCAGGGTGAGCTGGCGGTGCAGCAGCACCTGGCTGCGCCGGGCCAGGTTGACGAACACCGCCGAGACGCCGCGCCGCAGGTCCGCCTGCTCGACGGCGGCCTCGACGGCGGCGCGCTGCACCGCGTTGAAGGCCTGGCCGACCTGCCCGATCTCGGCGTCCCCGAAGTGCAGCTCGGGCGCCTCGGTGGCCACGTCCACCGGCTCGCCGCGGCGCAGCCGCAGCATGACGGAGGGCAGTCGGGTTCCGGCCAGCTCGTTGGCCGCGTTGCGCAGTCCGATCAGCTCGCGGGCCAGGCCCCGGCCGATCCGGAACGAGATCAGCACCGACAGCACGACCGCCACCAAACCGACCGCACCGGCGATGCCGCCGCGCCAGAGCATCCCGATCGCGGCGGACCGGGCTCGGTCGTCCAGTCCGGCGGCGATCCGGGTGTTGATCTGGGAGAGGTCGCCGAGCGCCCGGTCCGCGGTCTCCCGCCAGGAGTCGCTGTTGAGCGCCTGGACGACCCGGTCGGGGCCGCCGGCGCCGACGAAGTCGGCCTCGGCCCGGGCCAGGGCGTTCCAGGCCTCGCCGCCGCGGAGGGCCGCGTAGTCGGACTGGTCGGCGGGTTCGAGCTCGGCGATGTAGACGGTGAACAGCGCCTGCTGGTTGTGCAGGGCGTCCAGCGCGACCTGGTACTGCTCGGCGGTGGGCTTGGTGGTGCTGGTGCGCAGCCCCTCCATCGCCGCGTCCTCCTGCGCCAGGTACTCGCGGGCGCGTGAAAGCTCGATCAGGATGGTTCCCTGACGCGGGAGTTGCCCGCTCTGCCGGGCGACGTACGCGGAGCGGAAGCCGAACACCGGCTTGACCAGGTCGCTGTACTGGTCCAGCGCGAACTCCCAGTTGAGCGCCAGACGGCCGACCTGGGAGCGCAGCGGCCCCATCTGGTCGGCGGCCGCGATGATCTGCACGAAGCGGCCGCGCTGGGCGGTGGAGAGCTTGTTCCCGGAGCCGTCCTTCTTCTGCCGCAGCACGGTGAGGCTGCGGTCGGTGGCGGCCTTGGCGTGCTCGTAGGCGTCCCGGGCGACGGGTGAGCGCGGGTCGGCCAGGCGCTGGACGGCGGCGCGGCGCTCGTTCTGCAGGTCGGCGGCGTACTGGTCGACCGGGCCCGAGAACTCCTTGTACGTACGACTGTTTCTCAGCTGACTCCAGACGTCCCCGGTGGTGGCGAGGGTGGCGTACACCCACAGGGCGGTGAGCGCCACGATGGGCACCAGGAGCAGCGCGATGATCTTCGCGCGGATCGAGCTGCTGCGCAGACGCATGGAGTCCTCGGTCGGGAAGTGCCAGGCGCGGACGGGGAGGGTGGGAGCCGTGGAAGCGGTGGGCGCGGCGGGAGGGGAGCGGCTCGGTGGGGAACGGTGGGGAACGGTGGGGAACGGTGAGGAGGGTGCGGAAGGGGCTCCCGGCCACGGGTCTGCGCGACTCTACTACGCCCTGACCACTCGTTCGAGGGGCGAACCACTCCACCTCTCCACCTTGCCCCGCACACGTCAAAAACCGGTCCCAATCGCCCCCTCTTCGTGTCCGGATCATCCGCAGACGTCCGGCATTTCCGGTCGGCCCGCACGCCGCTCCCCCGCCCCGCGCCCCCGCCGGCTCCTCCCCGAGTCCTTCCTGGGTCCTTTCTGGATCTTCCCTGAGTCCTCCGCCGCCCCTCCTCCGTCCCTCCTCCCGGCCTCCCCGATCACGACACCATCCGAGCGGACCCGTGCCGATCTCGTCGTGTCACCGGTGCAACCCTGGGCAGTGACGGAGCGATCCGATAGTTTCGCTCCACCCGCACAACCGGGCGCCGCCGCCCAGGCGACCGGAGGACGGGCGGGCCGGGCCGGCAGGAGGCGCCGGGACACGCGAACTGGGGAGGACCGTGCGCGAGTTCACCACCCCCGCCGCGGCCGTACCCGAGGTCGCCGGAGGACTCGCCGACTCCCTGTACGACACCGCCGAACGCACCCCCAACCTGGTCCAACTGTCCTGGCGGGCCGCCGACGGGCAGTGGCAGGACGTCACCGCCCGGGAGTTCCGGGACCAGGTGCTCGCCCTGGCCAAGGGACTGCTCACGCACGGCGTGCGCTACGGCGACCGGGTCGCCCTGATGTCCCGCACCCGCTACGAGTGGACGCTCTTCGACTACGCGCTCTGGTCGATCGGCGCCATCACCGTCCCGGTCTACCCCACCGCCGCCCCCGAGCAGGTCCGCTGGATCCTCGCCGAGACGCAGGCGGTGGCCTGTCTGGTCGAGGACGAGGACGCCGCGATGACCGTCGGCGCGGTCTGCGACGCACTGCCCGACCTCACCGGCATCTGGCAGCTGGACCGCGACTGCGTCGCCGCGATCACCGAGGACGGCCGGGGCGTGCCCGACTCCCTGGTGCACCGCCAGCGCCTGGGCGTCGCCGGCGAGAACATCGCCACCGTCGTCTACACCTCGGGCACCACCGGCCGCCCCAAGGGCTGCCTGCTCACCCACGCCAACCTGGCCTCCGAAGCCGACGCACTGCTCGCCGGCTGGGGGGACGTCCTGCGCGACACCGGCGGCAACCAGCCCGGCACCCTGCTGTTCCTGCCGCTCGCCCACGTCTACGGGCGGGCCGTGCAGATCGCCGCGCTCCGCGGCGGCTTCCGGATCGGCCACGTCCCCGAGGTCTCCACCGACGCGCTGCTGCCCGCGCTGGACACCTTCCGGCCGACCTTCCTGCACGCCGTCCCGTACGTCTTCGAGAAGATCTTCCAGCAGGCACGGCGCACCGCCGAGGACTCCGGGCGCGGCGAACTCTTCGAACAGGCCCGGCAGGTGGCCGTCGACTGGGCCGCCGCCCGGGAGCAGAAGGCCTTCGGGCGCGGCCCCGGACCGAGCGCCGCCCTACGACTGCGCCACCTCGCCTACGAGCGGACCGTCTACCCGAGACTGCGCGCGGCACTCGGCGGCCGGGTGCGCAGCGTGATGTGCGGCGGCTCCTCGCTGCGGCGCGAGCTGGGCCTTTTCTTCACCGGCGCCGGCCTCCAGCTGTACGAGGGGTACGGGCTGACCGAGACCTCCGCGGCGATCACCGCCAACCCCACCGGGCGGCAGAAGCTCGGCACCGTCGGGCAGCCGGTGCCGGGGGCCACGGTGGCGATCGCCGACGACGGCGAGGTGTGGGTGCGCGGCGGATCGGTGTTCGGCGGCTACCTCAACCACCCGCAGTGCACCGCCGAGTCGCTGGTCGACGGCTGGTTCGCCACCGGCGACCTGGGTCGGCTGGACGAGGACGGCTACCTCACCATCACCGGCCGCAAGAAGGACCTGATCGTCACCAGCAGCGGCAAGAACCTCGCACCGTCGAGCCTGGAGGAGCGGGTCGAGGCGCATCCACTGGTCTCCCAGTGCCTGGTGGTGGGCGACGACCGCCCGTACGTGGCCGCGCTGATCACGCTCGACCCGGCGGCCCTGGCGCACTGGCTGAAGTCCCACGGACGGGAGCAGCTGGACGCCTGGGCGGTGCTCGCGGACGAGGAGCTGCACATCGAGGTCCAGCGCGCGGTGGCGGCGGCCAACACGGCGGTGTCGCGGGCCGAGTCGATCCGCGCGTTCCGGCTGCTGCCACGCGAGTTCAGCCAGGAGCAGGGGCTGCTGACGCCCTCGCTCAAGCTGCGCAGGGGCGCCATCGCGGAGTACTACGCGGCGGACATAGAGGAGCTGTACCTCTCCTGATCGGCGTGTGTGCGCGGGGTTCCGGCGAATTCTGACGGTCCGTCTTGTCTCTTGCAGTCATGGCTCGGTGGCCGACCGGTTCACCTGCCGTTCCCTTGACGGGCCGATTGGTCCAGTCCATTGTTTCTCTTCGGTCCGAGTGCGGCGTACCACCACCCCCTTTGCGCACGCCCCCTTGCTCGTGCTCGCTCCTGCTCGCGCTCACTCCTGCTCACGTCCGCTCTTGCTCACGCCCTCCCCACGGGCGTCCCCCACTCGCTGGAGTCCTCACGTGTCGATGTCCACGCGCCCTTCTGCGCGCCTGTCTGCGCACTTGTCCGCGCGCCTGTCCGCACTCGCCACCTCCGTTGCGCTGCTCACTGCCTTCGCCGTGCCGGCGGCGTCCGCCGACGGCACGACGGCGCCCGCTGCGCGGGTCGCAGCAGGCGCGACCGCGGCGACGGTCAACCTGGCGACCAACCCCGGGTTCGAGGTGCCCGCCCCGAACCTCGCCGACTGGGGCAGCATCCCCGGCTGGAACTGCACCGGCGGCCCCGTCGAAGCGGCCGTCACCACCACCGCCCCGCACTCCGGTGCCTCCGCGCTGACCGTCACCCCGGCGGACGCCGACTCCACTGGCGAGTGCGTCCAGACCGTCGCCGTCCGGCCGGACACCACCTACACCGCCTCCGCCTGGGTCCGCGGCGATTTCGTCCACCTGGGCGTCACCGGCACCGGCAGGGACCTCCCGCCCGCGTGGACGGAGAGCACCGGCGGCGGCTGGCAGCGGCTGACCACGCGGTTCACCACCGGTCCCGCCGCGCGCAGCGTCCGGCTGTACGTCCACGGCTGGTACCAGCAGGGCCCCTTCTCGGTGGACGACGTCCGGGTGGACGGCCCCGCGCCCGCCCCGGCGGTGGCGGCGAGCTCGGTCCCGACCAGCGACAAGGTCGTCTTCTTCACCGTGGACGACGGCTGGCAGCGCACCCCCGAGGCGGAACAGTTCATCGCCGACCACCGGCTGCCCATCACCGCCTTCCCGCTGCCGATGCCGGCCGGCACCGACCCGGCCTTCTTCAAGCGGGTCACCGCCGTATCCGGCTCCTCGGTCCAGGACCACACGGTCTCCCACTCCGACCTCAGCAAGCTCCCCCTGGACCAGCAGCAGGTCGAGATCTGCGACGCCCGGGACACCATGACCCGCCTCTTCGGCACCGCGCCGGTGGTCTTCCGCCCGCCGTTCTTCGCCTGGAACGCCGACACCCTGCAGGCCGCCGCCAACTGCGGCATCCGCACCGTGCTCACCGCCGACGCCGACTTCAGCTGGGGCGCCGCCAACGTCTGGCACTCGGGCCCGCTCCAGCCGGGCGACGTCATCATCATGCACTGGACCGACACCCTGGCCACCGACCTGCAGCGCGCCCTCGCCGCCGCCGACTCCGCCGGCCTCAAGCCGGCCGGCCTGGTCGACTACCTGCGCTGACCCGTCGCCCCCCATGGCCCGCCCCGGCCGCCGCACCGCCGCTTCCCCACCGGGGAGCTGCGGCGCGGGCGGCACGGGCGGCACGGGCGGCGCGGGCGGTGCGGCGGCGCGGTTCGATGGAGTGACTGGTGATCATGTTCGTTGACAGTGCGCCCGCGACGTGGCTCTAATGGGGGCGTGCAGCGCGGCGCCGGCCATAGAGCAGTGGGCCGGCCGGTGGCCGAGCGAGCACCTTTCCGAAGGGACGACGCGCGATGAGCACGCTCTCCGTTTCCCTGATCTGACGCCGGGCGGTCACCCCGCGGTGTCCGCGTGCGCGATGCGCCGCCCCTGACTGTCACCGCGGTGTGGCCGCGACTCCTCTTCACTTCCGGAGACTTCACCACACACGCATGCCAATGTCCTTCAATCTGAATGTCATCGAAGAGTTCCGCGCCAACGGCGGGCGGGTCGGCGGCCCGTTCGAGGGCGGCGACCTGCTGTTGCTGACCACCACCGGGGCCCGCTCCGGGCGGCCGCACACCGTGCCGCTCGGGTACGTCCGGGCGGAGGGGCTGCTCCTGGTCGTCGCCTCGGCCGCCGGAGCGCCTGAGCACCCGCAGTGGTACCGCAACCTTCTGACCCACCCCGTGGTCCGGGTCGAACTCGGCACCGACACCTTCGACGCGGTCGCCGTGCCCGCCGAGGGCGCCCGGCGGGAGCGGCTGTTCGCCGCCGTCGTCCGGAAGGCGCCGGGGTACGGCGACTACCAGGCCCACACCGAACGGGAGTTGCCGGTCGTCATCCTGGAACGGGAGCGGCCCGGAGCCGCACCGACCGGCGAGGCACCGGTCGTGCGCACCCTCGCCGACAAGCTGCTGGAGGCGCACGGCCGGCTCCGCGCCCAGCTGCACCACGTCCGGGAGGCGGCGCACGCCCACGTTCCCGGCCGACCGGCGGGCCTCAGGCTGCAGCTGCGGCAGCACTGCCTGGCGTTCTGCGACGGGCTGACCCATCACCACACCGGTGAGGACACCGCGGTCTTCCCCGCCCTCACCCGCAGCCACCCGGAGCTGGCCGACGTGCTCGCTCGGCTCGACGAGCAGCACCGGGCGATCGGACGGATCAGGGACGAGCTGGTGGCACTGCTGGCCGGGATCGAGGTCAGCGAACCGGAGCGGCTCCGCACCGAACTGGACCGGATGTCGGCCGAGCTGGAGGCGCACCTCGACCACGAGGAGGCCGAGTTGTTGCCGATCCTCGCCGGCATCCCCTTCCCCCCGACCGGACCCGCCCGCGCGCAGGTCGTGCACCCCGCGGGGAGTGCTCCGGACCGGTAGCCGAAGCGCCGCTGCCGCCGTCCCCTCCCCGTGCCTCCGGAGGGGGCGGCGGCAGCCGCTGTGCTGCGGTGGTCGAACGGCTTCCGACGAGCCGTTACGACTGCGAGAAGACCGGCAGGTAGCCACCGGCCTGGCCGGAGGCCTTGGGGTGGTAGCTCTCGTCGATCGGCAGGGTGGTGCTGTTCAGCCAGGTGGTCAGGCTGCCGCAGATCTCGTGGTTGGTGAAGATGTTGCGGACGTCACCGAACGCGAAGCCGGCGTTGGCGGCGCGCTTGGCGAGGACGCCGTCCAGGGTGTCGGCGGCGCCGTTGATGGCGGCGCGCTTGGTGTCGCCGATGCCGAAGACGCAGTCGCCGCCGACCTTGTAGATGTGCGGGTAGCCCATCACCACGACGTGGGCGTTGGGCGCCTTGGCCTTGATCGCGGAGTACACGGCGTCGAGCTGGCCCGGCAGGGTGTTGAGGGCGTAGTTCTTGGCCGTGTTGACGGCGTTGAGGCAGGAGCTGTCGGAGCCCAGGACACAGGTCTGCATGGTGTCCGCGAAGCCGGCGTCGTTGCCGCCCACCGAGATGCTGACCAGCGTGGTGCCGGCGTCCAGGGCCGAGATCTGGCTGTTGAGGATGTCACCGGTCCTGGCGCCCGAGCAGGCGACGAACTTGAAGGAGGACGGCGAGTGCGCGTTCTTCCACAGGTACGCGTACGCGTTGGTGCTGCGCTTGCAGCTACCGCTGTCGCTCAGGTAGCTGCCGGCGCCGACACCGGAGGAGTACGAGTCGCCGAGGGCCACGTAGTTCACACCGGCCGCGTTGGCGGACGAGGCGGCGAAGAGCGTCGTCATGGTGAGGCCTGCCGCAATCGCGGCGATGGACAGGGCACGGGCAGGGCGGGGCATGACACCTCCAGGGTGGGGGGTGGAGAGTGGGGGCGTGGCGTGGGTCACAGAAGTGATACCAGGCGGTAGGGGAACCCGGAAGCGCTCATGCCAAGGATATTGACGGAGCGTCTGATAGCTCAGAGGTGAACTGCCGCCAACAGCCCGTGAGTTCGCACTGGTCAGTGCGGGTGCGTTTTGACGCGCGTAGCGTTTTGCGCGTGGACCGGCAACTTGCGGAAGTTCAGTGCGCGGTAAACCTGGAGTCGATGTCCGACCACCGTTGAGTCAGTTTCGACCCGGTCGGCAGTCCGGGCGAGAGCGCGCCGACGGGCGCGCGGGGACCGCGGCGGGCGTGGGAAGGCCGCGGGCGCGAGCGGGCAAGCGGATGAGCGGACGGACGGACGGACGGACGGGCGGACGGGCGGACGGGCGGACGCCGACAGGCTGACGAGCCGACGAGCCGACGAGCGCGAGCGGGCCCCGGACGAACGCCGCCGTGAGCCGTCTTCAGAACCGGACGCCGGGCACGGGCCACGGGACGACCGACCGCCCTCGGCCGCCGGGCACGACGGTCTAGCGGCCGCCGCCCGAGTACACGGTGCCCGGCGAGACCGTGCAGCCCCCGACCGGCAGTTCCTCGATCGCCTCGTTCGCGGCCTCGGGTACGCCGAGCCAGCGGACGGCGATGGCGACCGCCGCCCGGGCCTGGCGCAGCCCGGGCGCGCCCCAGCCCAGCAGCTCGACGGCGAGCCCGGGCGCGACCAGCAGCCGCCGGTAGTGGCGGCCCGAGGCCGGGTCGGCGACGCTCGGACCGACCGCCCTCAGTGCCGCCGCCATCCGGACCCGCGCGCACTCGTGCCCGCCGTTCGCCGAACCGACCCGGTCGTAGAGGTACCCGAGGTAGTACGGTCGGCCGATCACCGCCTGCGCCTCCTCGGCGGCCTCCCTGGCCAGGGCGGCCGCAGGGTCCCCGGCGTCCTCCGGTTCCAGCGAGCCGCCGGGCAGCGAGCAGATCCCGTCCCTGGGGTTCACCAGGGTCAGCACCCGCCCGTCCGGGGCGAACAGCCACCCCCAGGACTGCTTGACCGGCAGTCCGTCCGGCACCTGCTCGCCCGGCCGCCACGGCCAGCCCGCCGTGGGGCGACGCCGGACCTTCCCGAGCAGCTCGGCGATCTCCGCGCTGTACTCGATCGGGCTCATGCTCTCGCCTCGCGGCGCTCGGCGGGGGCGTCGGACCACCGGGTGGAGGCCTCGACCCTGCCCGGGGTCACGCTCCTGCCCGAGGCCGCGGCCCCACCGGAGGCATTGACCTCACCGGAGGCCTTGCGCTCACCCGGGGCATTGACCTCACCGGAGCCATCGCCGGAGACACCACCGGAGCCGGCGGCGGTGGCGTGCGGCTGCGCGCGTCCTCCGGCGCCGAGCTCGCTCCGCTCGCTCATGCGTCCCCCTCTCGCTGTCAGGCTCGCCGGACCGGCGGTGCGCGGAGAGGACCTGCAGGGCGCGGTACGGAGCGGAGCGGCCGGAGCGTCGGCGTGGGGTACCGCACGCTCCTGCTGTTGATCTTCTCCGAATCTTCCCCGAACAGGCGGTCGATGAACAGTCCCCAGCGCCGCATGGTGGACGCGGAGGCGGTGAACGCCCCTGATCACCCCAGCGGCCCACCCCCTCCCCGGGGGCCGGGGAAGCCGGGCAGCGGGAACCCCGGCCGAGGGTCCACGCCCGGCGGGAAGGGCAGCCCGCGGGCGGCGTCGTCCGCGAGCTCGTCGAACACCTCGTGCGCGGTCATCGGCCGCAGCCGCCCGTCGGCCAGCGCCCAGCCGCGCACCGGCGGCCGGGCCCCGGCGTCACCGGTCGGCGGGCCCGCCGGGCCACCGGTCGGCGGGTCGGCCGCGTCCCCGGGCCGCGGATCGGCCCGGCTGCCCGCCGACGGATCGCCGTGCAGCAGCAGCGCCCCCTCGCCACCGGAGGCCACGCCCGCCGCCAGCGTGACGCAGAACGCCTCGGCGTCCCGCCCGGCGGGGTACAGCTGCCCGCCCTCGACGCAGACGTCCACCGCCGAGGTGAGCTCCTCGCCGTCCTCGGGGCCGTGGCAGCGCAGCGTCAGCAGGTGGCAGCCCTCTCCCGCGCCCTCGGCCAGCGCCAGGTACACCGACGTCACGTACCTCATCACCGCCGCCATCCGGCGCTGCCCGTCCGGATCGTCGCCGACGGCGTCCAGCAGGGCCAGACAGGCCACGGACATCCGCACCCGCGCCCGGTGGTCGTCCATCAGCACCGGCAGCAGCTCGGCCAGCCGCTCGCCCGCGTAGACGAACGGCTCCCCGGCCAGCTCGGGATCGCCCGCGTAGGCGACCCGGGCCGTGGGCATCCGGGGGTCGAGGCCGAACGCCTCGCAGTAGTCCTCGAAGTCGTCCGCCTCCAGGACCCGCAGGTGCACCTCCAGACCCTGCCGGTACAGGGCCGTCAGCTGCTCCTCCGCCCGCCGCAGGTAGCCCTGGTGGTCGAGCCCACCGAACAGCCCGTACCGCGCGAGCCCGGCGAAGTCCCCGGCCCGGACGGCCAGCGCCAGCGCGACCGGCTGCGGGGGCGCGCCCCTGGCCAACCCGCCGCGCCGGGCCCGCGCACCACCCCCTCCCGCGCGCCCACCGGGCGGCCGCCCACCTCCGGGCGGCGCCGCCCCACCGGGCCCACCACCGGGCCCACCACCGGGCCCACCACCCGGCGCCCCGCCGGCACCGCTCCCCGGCTTCCGCCCCGCCAGCACCAGCACCCGCCGGCGCCCCCGCGACGTCCGCACGCCCGCAGCGCCCACCACGCCGCGCAGCAACTCCCGCACAGCAGCCATGGCTCCTCCTGTTTCCTCACCTGCTCGATCTCCGACAGCGCCGACCGCTCCGAACGACGGAGCCGCCGACGTCGAGGAACATACACACAGCCACTGACAACTCACCCCGAGTAATCGAACAGAGGGCCCGGCGAGACCCCGGGAGGCCCCGCGCAGGCGAGGACGGGGGCGGGCGGAACAAGCGCGCCGACCCGTCCGCACCCCCGCGGGACGGGACCCCCGGTGCCCGTGAGACGCACGCCTCCACGGATCCGGGTGGGATTGTCAGTGCCGACGGTTAGGGTCGGGGACCATGCGACTGCTGCATACCTCCGACTGGCATCTCGGGCGTTCGTTCCACCGGGAGAGCCTGCACGACGCCCAACGGGCCTTCCTGGACCACCTGGTGGACGTGGTCCGGGCCGAGGGCGTGGACGCCGTGCTGGTCGCGGGCGACGTCTACGACCGGGCGCTGCCCGGGCTGGAGGCGGTCGCGATGTTCGACGAGGTACTGCACCGCCTGGCGGATCTCGGCGTGCCGACGGTGTTCATCAGCGGCAACCACGAC
The DNA here is from genome assembly GCF_044541955.1 of Kitasatospora sp. NPDC085464. NCBI lineage: Bacteria > Bacillati > Actinomycetota > Actinomycetes > Kitasatosporales > Streptomycetaceae > Kitasatospora > Kitasatospora sp. NPDC085464. The sequence goes on along the minus strand of NZ_JBITTM010000013.1, from coordinate 85,381 downwards.
TCGGCCCGTCGCCTGGGCGTCGGCGCCGGGCTGATCGGGCGGGCCGGGATCCACCTGCGGACGGACCCGGGCGAGTGCGCCACGCCCGTGGTGCTGGCGGACGAGCACGGGCCGGTGGCCGTGTACGGGCTGCCGTACCTGGAGCCCACGCTGGTGCGCGAGCGGTTCGGGCTGGCTAAGGGCGGGCACGCCGCGGTGCTCGGGGCCGCCATGGACGAGGTGCGGGCCGATCTGGCGGCGCGCCCGGCCGGTACCCGCGCGGTGGTGCTCGCGCACGCGTTCGTCACCGGCGGCGCGCCGAGCGACAGCGAGCGGGACATCGCGGTCGGCGGTGTGGCCGCGGTGCCCGCCTCGGTGTTCGAGGGGGTGCACTACGTCGCGCTCGGCCACCTGCACGGCTGCCAGACCCTCGCCCCCCACCTGCGCTACAGCGGCTCCCCGCTCGCCTACTCCTTCTCCGAGGTGCACCAGCGCAAGAGCATGTGGCTGGTCGACCTCGCGGCCGACGGCTCGGTGGCCGCCGAGCGCGTGCCCTGCCCCGAGCCGCGCCGGCTCGCCACCCTGCGCGACAGCCTGGACGCGCTGCTCACCGGCGAGCAGTACGCCGAGCACGAGCAGTCCTGGGTGCAGGCTACGCTCACCGACGCCGTCCGCCCGAGCGAGCCGATGGAGAAGCTGCGCCGCCGCTTCCCGCACACCCTGCAGCTGCTCTTCGACCCGGACGAGGCCGAGGCCGGGGCCTCCCCGTCGTACGCGGCACGGGTGAGCGGCCGGGACGACCTGGAGATCGCCGAGGGCTTCCTGCGACACGTCCGCCCCGGGGCCGAGCCGGAGCCGGACGAGCTGGGCTGGCTGCGCGAGGGCTTCGAGCGCGTCCGGCAGACCACCGACCGGAAGGCGGACCTGCCCCGATGAGGCTGCACCGGCTCACCGTCACCGCCTTCGGCCCGTTCGCGGGCTCCGAGACGGTCGACTTCGACGCGCTCGCCGCCGGCGGGCTGTTCCTGCTGCGCGGCGCGACGGGCGCGGGCAAGAGCAGCGTGCTGGACGCCGTCTGCTTCGCGCTGTACGGCGAGACTCCGGGCGCCCGCCGCGCCAACCGGCTGCGCAGCGACCACGCCGACCCCAAGCGGCTCACCGAGGTGCAGCTGGAGCTGACCCTCGGCGGTCGGCGCCTGCAGATCACCCGTCTGCCGGAGCAGCAGCGGCCGAAGAAGGTCGGCACCGGCACCACCGTCGAACGGGCGCAGACCCTGCTGCGCGAGTGGGTCGCCGACACGGGCGACGGCACTCCGGGCTGGCGGGGGCTCAGCAAGTCGCACCAGGAGGTCGGGGAGGAGGTCCTCGGGCTGATCGGCCTGAACCGGGAGCAGTTCTGCCAGGTGGTGCTGCTGCCGCAGGGCGACTTCGCCCGCTTCCTCAAGGCCGACTCGGAGGAGCGCGGCAAGCTGCTGCGGCGGCTGTTCGACACCGAGCGGTACCGGCACGTCGAGGACTGGCTGGCCGAGCAGCGGCGGGCCCAGGAGGCGGCGGTCCAGGCCGGGCGGCGCCGGCTGCGCGACCTCGCCAGCAAGGCCGAACAGGCGGCGGGCCCGGGCGCCGAGCCCGCGGAGGACTGGGTCCCGGCCGAGGACGGTGACACCGGGCTCACCGCCGGGGTGCTCGGCTGGGCGGCGGTCCTGCGCAGCGGCGCGGCCGAACAGCTCACCGTCGCGGAGTCGGCGCTCGCGGGCGCCGGGGCGGCGCAGCGCACCGCCCAGCGGCACCGCGAGGCCGCCGAGGAGCTGGCCGGGCGGCAGCGCCGGCACCGGGAGGCGCGGGAGCTGGCCGGGCGGCTGGCCCGGTTCGAGCCCGAAGCCGCGCTGGACCGGCAGCGGCTGGCCGCGGCGCAGGAGGCCGTCGGGGTGGAGGCCGCGCTGCGGCTGCGGGAGAGCGCGGCCGAGGCGCTGCGGCGCGCGCAGACGGCGGAGCTCCGGCACCGCGAGGTGCTGGCCGCCGCGCCCGGCGGTGAGGGCCGGCGGCTCGACGGGGCCGGCGCCGCCGAGCTGGCCGAGGCCGAGCTGCGGCTGCGGGCCGAGGTGGTCCGACTGGAGGCGGCCCGGGCGGACGAACTGCGCTGTACCGAACTCGTACGCGAGCAGGGATCGTTGACGGCGGACCGGACCGCCGCCGAGGCGCTGGCCGAGGAGGCCGAGGACTGGCTGGCCGAGTTCGAGGGCGAGCTGAGCCGCCTGGAGGAGCAGCGCACCCGGGCCCGGGAGGCGACCGCCAGGGTCGAGCAACTGGACGTACAGCGCGCCGAGTCGACGATCCGACTGGACGCGGCCCGGGAACGCGACGGCCTGCGGGCCGAGATCACGGCGGCCGAGCCACGGGTCGTCGAGCTGCGCACCGCCGCGCTGGACGCCCGTGAGCACAGCCTGGACCTGCGGGACCGGCGGCTGGCGGGCATGGCCGCCGAACTCGCCGAGCAGCTGCGCAGCGGTGAGGCCTGCCGGGTCTGCGGCTCTCCCGAGCATCCGGCGCCGGCCGAGGTGGCGCCCGGCAGCCGGGTCGCCGCCGAGGACGAGGAGCGGGCCCGCCGCGCCCAGGCCGTCGCCGAGAAGGCCTGGACGGTGGCGGACCAGGCGCTCACGGCGCTGCGGGTGCGCGAGGCGACCGCCGCGGGAGCTGCCGGGCCGGAGGGCGCGGACGCGCTCGCACGGGCCCTCGCCGAGCTGGAGCGCGAGCACCGCGAGGCGCGGCACACGGCGGAGGCGCTCGGCCGGGTCGAGCAGGAGATCGCCCGGCTTTCCCAGGACCGTGCCCGCCGTGACGCCGAGCTGCACGAGGCCAAGGAGCGCGCCGCCGTCCTCACCGACCGGCTGCTGAAGCTCGACACCGAACGGGATGCGCTGACCGCCCGGGTGGCGGCCGCGCGCGGCGAGGCGGCCTCCGTCGCCGACCGGGCAGCTGCCCTGACCCGGACCACCGAGCAGGTCGCCGCCACGGCCGCCGCCGCCCGCGCCCGCGCGGAGGCCTCGGCCCGGCTCGACGAGGCCGAGGGCGAGCTGGGCGGGGCCGCCGCCGCGGCGGGCTTCCCGGACGCCCGGGCGGCACTGGCGGTGCTGCTGCCGCGGGACGAACGCGAGCGGCTGGAGGCCCGGCTGGAGCGGCACCGCGCGGAGACCGCCGCCGTCCGGCGCGAGCTGGACCTGCCGGAGCTCGCCGAGGCCGCGGCCCGTCCACCGGTCGACCTGCCCGCCGTCGCGGCCGCGCTCCGCACCGCCACCGACCGGCTCGGACAGGCGCACGCCGCCCGCGCGGCAGCGCACGAACGGTGCGAGGCGCTGGCCGCGATCGGCCGGCAGCTGGCCGGGCTCGCCGCCGAGCTGGCGCCGGCCCTGGACCGGTACGGGCGGATCAACCGGCTCGCCACGCTGACCGCCGGCACCTCCACCGAGAACCGGCTGCGGATGCGCCTGGAGTCGTACGTGCTGGCGGCCCGGCTGGAGCAGGTCGCGGCGGCGGCCAGCGACCGGCTGGTCCGGATGTCCGGCGGCCGCTACACCCTGGTGCACAACGACGGCCGGGGCGCCGGCACCAAACGCTCGGGTCTGGCCCTGCGGGTGGTGGACGCCTGGACGGGCACCGAGCGGGACACCGCGACCCTCTCCGGCGGCGAGAGCTTCTTCGCCTCGCTCTCCCTCGCCCTGGGCCTGGCCGACGTGGTGACCGACGAGGCGGGCGGCATGCCGCTGGACACCCTGTTCATCGACGAGGGCTTCGGCACCCTCGACGAGCAGTCCCTGGAGGAGGTGATGGACGTCCTCGACGGCCTGCGCGAGCGGGACCGCGCAGTCGGCATCGTCAGCCACGTCGCCGACCTGCGCAGCCGTGTCCCGGCCCAGCTGCTGGTCCGCAAGGGGCGGCGCGGCTCGACGCTGGCCCTGGCCGGACGGGAGGACGCGTAGGGGGAGCCACCACCCGGCCGCGGACGGGCCGCCAGGCCGGCCGCCGGACGGGCCTCGGGACGGGCCTCGGACGGGGCCTCGGACCGGACGGGATCAGCCCGAGCAGGCGATGCGCTGCGCCTGCTGCCAGGCGCACACCGGGCAGAGCGTGCTGCCCGGCTGATCGGCGGGCAACTCGGTCGGTTCGCCGCACAGCACGCAGTCGGCGCGCGGCCCGGACGCCGCCGGGTCGTGCCCGAGCGCCGCCCCCGTGCTGCCGCCGTCGGAGGCGAGTTCGCAGACCGCCGTGGGCTCGTTCGTCGTGCTGTCGCTCATGCCGCCTTCCTACTCCGCCACTCCGCCCCGAGGCAAGACCACCCCGGACCCGCTCCCGCCGCCCGCTCCCCGCTTCACGTGGTCGCGGTCGAGGTCTGGCTCGTGGGCGCGTTCGCGGCCGACTCGATCATGGCGGCGACGCCGTCCAGCAGTGGCTTCAGCCCGAAGGCGAACAACGCGTCCAGGTCCAGGTCGTAGTCGTTGCCGAGGCTGCCGACCATCCGCGCGAACACCGGGTGGCGCTCGCCGGTGACGATCGCCGCCAGGGCCGGGCCCTGACGGTCCATCCACTGGTCCTCGGTGAGGCCCGTGGTGGCCTCGGCCTGGGCCTCCCGTTCCAGGTGAACGGCGATCCCCTGGACGTAGCTGTAGAGCAGGACGTGCAGGTCGAGCACGGTCGCGGCGTCGAGGCCGTGGCCGTCGAGCGCCGCGAGCGCCCACTCGGCGTGGTCCAGCAGGGCGGGCAGCATCAGCGGGCGGGTGAGTACGCCGACCTGGGCGAGCCACGGGTGGCGCCGGTAGATCCGCCACAGCGTGTGGGCACCGGTCTCCAGTCGCGCCCGCCACTCCCCCGGCGGATCCGCAGGGAAGGACTCCTCCCCGAACGCCGCGTCCGCCATCAGCAGCACCAGGTCGTCCTTGCTCGGGACGTACCGGTAGGGGGACATCGCGGCGACGCCGAGTCGCGCCGCGACGCTGCGCATGGAGAGCGCGGCGAGCCCTTCACGGTCGGCGATCTCCATCGCGGCCCGGACGATCCGCTCCGCGCTGAGCTCCACTGACGCTCCCGAGCCCGCCCGTGACCCACCCCTCAGGGCGGGCGCGGCCGCCGTGACGGGCACGGGCACACCGGGCCTGACGGGCGCGGCCGCCGCGGGCGCGGGCGCAGCTGGCGCGGGCACAACTGGTGCGGTCGGCGCGGGAGCGGCCACCACGGTGCCCACCCGCGGCCGGGTCTCGACCAGCCCCTCCAACCGCAGCGTGGTGAGCACCTTGGTGGCCGTGGCGAGCGCGACGTTCCACTCACGGACGATCCGCCGCGTCGAGGGCACCCGCTCGCCCGGCGCGAGCGTGCCGTCGGCGATCCGCCCGGCGATCTCGTCGGCGATGCGCCGGTACGGCGGGACGGACTCGGGTGTGCCGGACATGCGGACCGCCCCTCGTGTGATGTGGATCTCTTTCCGCGACAGCCGGAGCTGTACTAGCGCAGACGCTACCAGGAGTCCAGCCCGGGAACGCCCTTCTGCACTAGATCAGTTGACACGAAACAGCAGTTGGCCCGGCTGCGCGTACGCCGTACATTCAGATCGCGTACAGCGTACGACCCCACGCGCGGCACCGCGCGCGGACGGACAGCGAGGAGCGACCAATGAAGACCGTGCTCATCTCCGGCGGCGGCATCGCGGGCACCGCGCTCGCCGCACTGCTGAGTCGCCGGGGCTTCGCCCCCACGGTGGTTGAGCGCGCTCCCGGGCCGCGCGGCGGCGGGCAGGCCGTGGACGTCCGGGGCGTCGCACTGGAGGTGGTCGAGCGGCTGGGCGTGCTGGAGCGGGTCCGCGCCCACCGGACCCGGATGCGGGGCATGTCCGTCCTGGACGGGGACGGCCGGGAGCTCCACCGCTCCACCGAGAGCACGTTCAGCAGCGGGCGGCTCGACAGCGACGACCTTGAGCTGCTGCGCGACGACCTCGTACGGATCCTGCACGATCGGGCCGTGGAAGGCGGAGGCACCGGGTCCGTCTTCGGGGACGGCGTTACCGCGCTCGAACCGGGCGAGGACGACGTCCTCGTCTCCTTCGAGCACGCCGAGCCTCGCCGCTTCGACCTGGTCGTGGGTGCCGACGGCCTGCACTCGACCGTCCGACGACTGGCCTTCGGGCCCGAGGAGCAGTTCGCGCGTCACCTCGGCATGCATCTGGCGATCTTCAGCTCGGACAACTTCCTCGGCCTGGAGGACTGGCAGGTGTGGCTGCGCGACGGCGAAGCCGGCTACGGCATCTACCCGGTACGCGGCAACACCGAGCTGCGGATCAGCTTCGGCTTCGCCGGCGAGCCGCTGCCGGAGGGCCGGCGCGATCCGCAGGCGCAGCGGGCGGTCGTCGCGGAACGGATGGCGGCGCTGCGCTGGGAGACCCCGAGGCTGCTGAAGGCGCTGGCCGAGGCACCCGACCTCTACTGCGACACGATGACGCAGATCCGGATGGACCGCTGGTCGCAGGGTCGGGTCGTGCTCCTCGGGGACGCGGGCTACTGCGCCTCCCCGCTGTCGGGCCAGGGCACCAGCCTCGCCCTGGTCGGCGCCCACGTCCTGGCCGACGCCCTCGACCGCTCCGGCGGCGACCACCGCACCGCCTTCACCTCGTACGAGGAGCGGTTGCGCCCGTTCGTCGCGATCAACCAGGACCTGGCGACCGAGAACCCGGGCGGTCCGGCCGCCGAGGAGTCGGTGGAGCGGGCCAAGAACGCGATCTCGTTGGAGGGCTGATCAGGACGGACGGCGGCGACCGGCAGGGCACTCAGGGCGCGGATGGCGGACGGCGGACAGGTGACAGCGAACGGAGTGCAGCGAACAGATTTCAGCGAACGTTCGCTGAAATCTGTTCGCTGAACTCTGTCACCTGCCACCTCTCCGCCGTCCGCCGTCCGCCGCAACCCCTTCGCCGACGCCCTCCGCAGCCGTCGGCCCGCCGACCGGGCGTTCCCGGCCGGCGGTTACCGTGTCCGACATGGCCACCGATCTCCGCCGACGCCTGCTCGCCGCCCACGCCACCGCCCCGTCGTACGCCGAGGTGGGAGCCACCCGGGGCGGGCGCCTGCCGGCCGGGTACGCGCACCTGCGGCGCCGTGTGCACCTCGGGCACGGGGCGGAGGTGCTGCAGCGGGCCGGGCGCTACGTGCTCGACTGGGGCACCCAGTTGGGCACCGGCTTCGCGGTCCACCCCAGCGGCCCGGCCCGGCCCGGGGCGACGGTCCTGCTGCGGCTGAGTCTGCCCGGGCGCCGGTGGCCGCGGCTGGTGATCCCCTGCCGGGTGGTGTGGACGGTGGACGAGCCGGACCGGGTCGGGTTCGCGTACGGCACGCTCCCCGGGCACCCGGAGTGCGGCGAGGAGGCGTTCCTGGTGTCGATGGACGCCGACGGCGAGGTGTGGTTCGAGGTCACCGCGTTCTCCCGGCTCTCCGCCTGGTACGCACGCCTGGGCCGCCCGGTCGCGCTGCTCTGCCAGCACCTGGCGATCGAGCGCTACCTCACGGTCGTGGCCGCACACGTCAGCCGCTAGCCGGGAAGCCACCGGAAGTCGACCCACCCGACCACAGCCCCCGGCCCCGCACGGCCCCGCCCCGGCCGGGCACGGCCGGGGCGGGCCGCGATCAGCCCAGGAAGGACAGCCGGACGGTCCGGCGCGGATTGTCCCCGTTGGTGTCGATGAGCACCACCGACTGCCAGACGCCGAGCGCCAGTTGGCCGCCGAGCACCGGCAGGGTGGCGTGCGGGGCCACCAGTCCGGGCACCACGTGGTCCCGGCCATGCCCCGGGCTGCCGTGCCGGTGGCGCCAGCGGTCGTCGGCCGGGAGGAGCTCGCGCAGGGTGGCGAGGAAGTCGTCGTCGCTGCCGGAGCCGGTCTCCAGGACGGCGATGCCCGCAGTGGCGTGCGGCACGAAGACGTTGAGCAGGCCGTCGCGCCCGACAGCCCGCTCGTCGAGGAACGCGGCGCAGCGGTCGGTGATGTCGAGGGCGACCTCGCGGCTGCCGGTGGTGATCTCGAAGGTGGTGGTCCGGAACCAGCCGGTCGGGGTGGAGTTGTTGTCGTGGTTGTCCGCCATGGCGCCATCCTGGCCCAGCTCAGGTGGCCGGGCGTACTGCCTCGCCGACTCGGCTTGCCAGGGAGGCAAACTCGCATAGGGTGAAAGGTTCAGACCACCTCGCGGCACGCCGGACCCCGCCACGGCCCAACGCCGAGGACCCACCACGCACGCATCCGCCCACGCCCCTGCGCGGACCCGCCGGGACCCTGCCCCCGTGGCACACCCGTGCCCGCCACGCGCAATCCCCCCGGACATGCCGAAGACCCGATGGACCGGAGGTCCACCGGGCCCGTTCCCGCCCAGGACGGTACGACGACCGGCCGACGCCCGACGCGACGACCGAGGACGGACCCCTAGCCGCGCCCGCCGAAGAGGCTGCGCCGCAGCCGACGCAGCGGCGTCAGCAGCGAGATCCTGGTGTGGCGACGACGGGTCGTCGGGGCCTCGGCGCCGCGCGGCGTCAGCTCCCTTATCAGCCCGAGCGCCTCGGCGGTGTCCACCGCCGGGAGTGCGGGCGCGCCGAGCACGGCCAGGTGTCGCTCGATCCGGCGGCCGGTCGTGCCGACGCCGCACTGGATCGCCGGCACACGGGGCCGAGTCCGCACTTGCATGTGTTCCATCAGTTTTCCCACCCCTACGAGGCGCCAGGGCCGTGAGGCGAAGACTATCCGTGACGGACGGCCTTCGCGCAACCGTCCTTGGCGTTGTGCCACCGTATCGTGCGGCGTCAACTGACGATGCACCAGGGGCCACCCGGCCGGTCACGACTAGGCATCAATGATGGTGCACGACCCGCCGTTCGTCAGCAGGGCAAAGAGGTGCGGCCCCGCGCCCGTGCGCGCGGCACGCGCCCGGCGCACCGGGGCGCTTTGGTGACGTCCGACACAGCCGCGGTCGAGGCGCCCGCGCACACCCCCCGGGGGCCCGCAATGTGGACCCCCCATATAGGGGACAGCAGTCAGGTCGACAAAGTGATCTTCAGGACGCTGCCCGCCACCGAGCGTGACGCCCCGCTGCCACCCGCGATCACCGATCGCCACCCGTGGCGCTCCGCTGTCCACGACCTGCCGTACGCGTGATGTCATGAAGTGGCCGACTTCATGAAGTGAACACATTCGAGGGATTGACTCCCGCCGAACCTCCAAGCAATATCTGTTGCACACGTCGGTGCCCGCACCGCACCCAGGCGTGTGTTCGAGTGATGAAGAACTCCGGCTCCCGCGAGCCACTGCCCGGCCGCCTCGACGCTGCGGTGGCCAGGCTCGCGCGGTGCCCGGACCGGCGGCCGGCCGTAGAGGGTCGGCCGGGCCGCCACCTGACTGCCGGTGCCGCCCCGTGAGGGGCCCGGCACCGGCGGTCCCGGGTCCCACCCCGCAGATCGTCGACAAATCCCCCGGACCCGCCCAGGCCCCGGCCCTGGCCCTCCCACCCCGCTACCGCTGCCCCGCCGCCGCCACCCCCACCAATGGGCCCGGCCCCCGGTGAGGCCGCCGGATCCCGGGGCGAGCCCCGTACCGGACGTCCACGCAGGTCGCGCCCGGTGGATCGGTAGACTCGGCCAGCGTGTCCCTCCTCCTCAGCATCGTGCTCCCGGTCCACGGCGTGGAGCGGTACCTGCCGCGCTGCCTCGACTCGATCCTCGGCGACACCCCCGCCCTGGAATCCCGCTTCGAAGTCATCGCGGTCGACGACCTCTCCCCCGACGGCTCCGGCGCGATCCTGGACGCCTACGCGGCCCGCGACCACCGGCTGCGGGTGCTGCACCTCACCGAGAACCAGGGCCTCGGCGGTGCCCGCACCGCCGCCCTGCCGCAGGCCCGCGGCGAGTACGTCTGGTTCCTCGACAGCGACGACTGGGTGCCCGAGCGGACCGTCAGCGTGATCCTCGACGAGCTGGCGCAGGAGCGCCGCCGGGAGACCCCCGCCGACGTGCTGATCACCGACTTCACCCACGTCTACCCGGACGGCGGGACGGAGTCCAACCCCTGGCGCCACGTGCTGACCGGCTCCCCGCTGGTCGAGGGCTGCACCCTGGCCGAGCACCCGGCGCTGTTCCAGACCGTGATGTCGGTCTGGAACAAGGTGTTCCGCCGCGCGTTCCTGGACGGCCTCGGCGTCTCCTTCGGCCGCGGCTACTACGAGGACATCTCGGTCACCTACCCGGCGCTGCTCGCCGCCGAGCGGCTGCGCTACGTCGACCGCCCCTGCTACAACTACCGGCGCGGCCGGGACGGCGCGATCACCGCCACCGCCTCCCCCAAGCACGCCGACGTCTTCGCCCAGTACGACGCGATCTTCGCCTTCCTGGACCGCCCGGACCGCCCCGGCCGGCCCGTCCCGGAGTCGCTGCGCACCCTGGTCTTCGACCGCACCGTCCGCCAGGCGCTGAACGTCTACGACACCCCCGGGCTGGTCCCCGCCGGCCTGCGCAAGGAGTTCTTCCAGCGGATCGCCCGGCACTTCGACCGCCACCGCCCGGCCGGTTACCACTACCCCGGCGGGGTGCGCGGCGTGCAGTACCGGCTGGCCGCGCGCGGCGCCCGGATCGCCTACGCCGAGCTGCGCCGCACCGGCCGGCTGCCGCGCGAACTCAAGCGCGGGGCACGGGCGGTGGCGCCCGCGGTGAAGAAGGGGGTGCGCAGCGGCGCCCGGTTCACGGCGTACAACGCCTTCCGCCGGCTGCCGCTGGACGAGCACCTGGCGGTCTACGCCGCGTACTGGCACCGGGGTTACGCGTGCAGTCCGGCGGCGATCTACGAGAAGGCGAAGGAACTCGCGCCGCGGATCCGGGGCGTGTGGGTGGTGGAGAACCGCCGGCAGGCCGCCACGCTGCCGCCCGGGGTGCCGTACGTGATCGTCAACACCCCCGCGTACCTCAAGACGATGGCGACCGCCAAGTACTTCGTCAACAACGTCAACTTCCCGCGCACGATGGTCAAGCGGCCGGGCTCGGTGCACGTGCAGACCCAGCACGGCACCCCGCTCAAGGCCATGGGCATGGACCTGCGCGACCGCCCGGCGGCGGCGGAGGGGATGGACTTCGACCTGCTCCAGGAGGCCGTCGACCGCTGGGACTTCCTGGTCTCCCCCAACCCGCACACCAGCGAGCACTTCGCCCGCGCCTTCCCCGGCCGGTACGAGATGCTGGACACCGGCTACCCGCGCAACGACCGGCTGGCCGACGCCGCGGAGGACGAGGTGCGCGCGATGCGCGAGCGCCTGGGGCTGCGCCCGGGCACCCGGGCGGTGCTGTACGCGCCGACCCACCGCGGCGGCAAGGGCGGCTACGTGCCGCTGCTCGACGTGGCCGAGCTGGCCCGCCGGCTGGGCCCGGACTTCACGCTGCTGGTGCGCACGCACTACTTCCACACCGGCGGGCCGGGCGACCTGACGGCCGACGGGCAGGCGGCGGAGATCGTGGACGTCTCGTCGCACCCGACCGTCGAGGACCTCTACCTCGCGGCGGACGTACTGGTGACGGACTACTCGTCGATGATGTTCGACTACGCGGTGCTGGACCGGCCGGTGGTGATCTTCGCCCCGGACTGGGCGGACTACCAGCGGGAGCGCGGCGTCTACTTCGACCTGTTCGCGGAGCCGCCGGGCGCGGTCACGGAGACCGCGGACGAGCTGGCGCGGGCGCTGCAGGCGGGCGATCCGGCGCCGGGGGCGCGGGCGCGGTTCCGCGCGAAGTTCTGCGTCTGGGACGACGGCGGGGCGGCGGAGCGGGTGGTGCGCCGGGTGTTCCCGGTGAACGGCGGGCGGTAGCCGGGCGGTCGGCGGGCGGTCGGCGGGCGGTCGGCGGGCGGAGGAGCCCGCAGCGGGAGGCGGTGGAGCCGCGGAACGGGTCCGGGCCGGCGAACCGGGCCGGGCGCCGCCGGTACGGCGCCCGGCCCCGTTCGGTGCGGGCTCAGCGCTGGCGGGCCGCCAGGAACTCCTCGAAGGTCAGGACGCCGTCGTGGTTGGTGTCCATGCTGTGGATCAGGGCCTCGGCCATCGAGAGGGTGACGTCGTGGTCGCCCATCTCGTTCGCGGCCAGCGCGTACTCGGCCGCCGTGATCTTGCCGTCGCCGTCCTTGTCGAAGCGGTCGAAAAAGGCCTTGATCGCCTCGGTGGTCTCCATCGTGCCCTCCTGGGTACTGCGGGGTGCTGCTCTGTTCGGACGGCCGTACCCTACCCGCCCGTGGTGCGCACCACGGGCGGCGGGAGTGGACGGGCGCGGGGGTGGGTGTCGTAGTCTGCGGATCTGATCGTGGCCCGGGCACCTCCCGGGCGGTAGTTCGTCCAGGGAGGGAATCGTGCTCGACCTCGTCACCAAGCTGGTGCTGAAACCGGCTTCGCGGGGAATCTGGCGGCCGGTCATCGAGGGGGTCGAGAACGTCCCGCGCAAGGGCGGGGTGATCCTGGCCAGCAACCACCTGTCGTTCATCGACAGCGTGGTGATCCCGCTGACCTCCCCGCGCCGGGTCCACTTCCTCGCCAAGGCCGAGTACTTCACCGGCACCGGGCTCAAGGGCAGGCTCTCCAAGGGCTTCTTCGAGGCGATCGGCGCGGTGCCGGTCGAGCGCGGCACCTACCGTTCCGCTCAGGCCTCGCTGGAGTCGGCGCTGGAGATCCTGGAGGACGGCAAGGCCTTCGGCATCTACCCCGAGGGCACCCGCTCCCTGGACGGCCGCCTCTACCGGGGGAAGACGGGCGTCGCCTGGCTCGCGCTCACCGCGGGCGTCCCGGTGGTGCCGGTGGCGCTGGAGGGGCCGGAGCAGATCCTGCCGGTGGGCAAGCGGGTGCCGCGGCTGAAGAAGGTGACGGTCCGCTTCGGCGAGCCGCTGCACTTCGACGAGCTGCACGGGCAGGCCCGCTCGTTGAAGGCGCGTCGGCAGGTGACCGACGAGGTGATGGCGGCGATCCAGCGGCTCTCCGGCCAGGAGGTCGCGGAGAACTACAACGAGGTCCCGAAGGCGGCCTAGCCGACGGCGACTCGACGGGCGCCACTCCCGACGGACCGGTCCGGCCGACGGGTTCAGGCCGGCGGGATCAGCCCGACGGGATCAGGCCCGACGGAGGGCGGCCTCCGTGAGCAGCGCCTTGCCCGCCGGCGGCACCTCCCCCGACAGGACGTCCTCCACCGGACCGGACTCCACAAGACCGACCCCCTCCGGCCGGGCGGCCGCCTCCGGCGCTTCCCGGCGCAGCAGGGCCGCGTACCGGCCGTCCAGCTCCACCAGCTCCTCGTGGGTGCCGAGTTCCACCACCACCCCGTGGTCCAGGACGGCGATCTGGTCGGCGGCGCGGACGGTGGAGAGCCGGTGCGCGATGGTGATGGTGGTGCGGCCGGCCGCGAGGGTGTCCACGGCCTGCTGGACGGCGCGCTCGGTGCGGTTGTCGAGCGCGCTGGTGGCCTCGTCGAGGATGAGCACCGGCGGGTTGCGCAGGATCGTCCGGGCGAGTGCGAGGCGCTGCTTCTCGCCGCCGGAGAAACGGTAGCCGCGCTCGCCGACCAGGGTGTCGTAGCCGTCCGGCAGGGCGGCGATGGTGTCGTGGACCTGTGCGGCCCGGGCGGCCTCGACCAGTTCGGCGTCGGTGGCGCCGGGCTTGGCGAAGCGCAGGTTGTCGGCGACCGAGGCGTGGAAGAGGTACGTCTCCTGGGAGACCACGCCGACCGCGCGGGCCAGTGTGTCGAAGGAGAGCTCGCGGACGTCGACGCCGTCCAGGGTGACCCGGCCGCCGGTGACGTCGTACAGCCGCGGGACGAGATAGCTGAGGGTGGTCTTGCCCGAGCCGGTCTCGCCGACCACGGCCAGCGAGCTCCCGGCGGGGACCGTGAGGTCGAGGCCGGCGAGGGTCGGGCGCTCCTGCGCGGGGTCGTAGCGGAAGTCGACGCCCTCGAAGCGGACCTCGCCGCAGGGGGCGGCGAGCGTGACCGGGTCGGCCGGTTCGGCGATCTCCACCGGAAGGTCGAGGTACTCGAAGATGCGCTGGAAGAGCGCGAGCGAGGTCTGGACGTCCACGCCGGTGGACAGCAGGCTCACGGTGGGGCGGAAGAGGCCCTGCTGGAGGGTGACGAAGGCGACCAGGGTGCCGACCGAGACGATCGGCGCGCCGGCGGCGGAGGTCAGCCCGGCGGCCCAGTAGATCAGCGCGGGCATGGCGGCCATCACGATCTGGATGGTGTTCATCCGCCAGCGCCCGGCCATGCTGGCCCGGACCTCCAGGTCGGCGAGCTGGTCGGACTGCTGGGTGAACTCGCGGGCGAGCGAGTCGGAGCGGCCCATCGTGCGGCCGAGCAGGATGCCGCTGACCGAGAGCGACTCCTGGACGGCCGAGCTCATCGCGGCCAGCTGCTTCTGCCGCTCGGTGGTGATCTTCTTCCGCTCCTGGCCGACCCGGCGGCTGATCCAGACGAACAGCGGGAGCAGGAGGAGGGAGACGGCGGTGAGCCGCCAGTCGAGGGCGACCATGGCCACGACGGAGGCGACCACCGCGGTGAGGTTGGAGACCAGGCTGGTCGCGGTGGACGTCACCGTGGACTGCATGCCGCCGATGTCGTTGGCGATCCGGGACTGCACCTCGCCGGTGCGGGTGCGGGTGAAGAAGGCCAGTGACTGCCGCTGCAGGTGCCCGTAGACGGCGGTGCGCAGGTCGTGCATGACGCGCTGGCCGACGGTGGTGGAGATCAGCGTCTGCAGGACGTTGAAGATGCTGTTCACCACGGCGGTGAGGATCATCCCGAGCGCGAGCAGGCTGAGCAGGCCGGTGCGGCCCTGCGGGATGGCGGTGTCCAGGACGGCCCGCAGCAGGAACGGCGAGACGACCGAGACCACCGCGGAGGCGGCGACCAGCAGCCCGACGGTGGCGAGACGGCCGCGGTAGGGGCGGAAGAGGGCGAGGATGCGCCGCCACGGGGCCGGCGGGCGGGAATCGCCCTCGGCGCGCGCGGGCGGGGTCCAGTCGATGGCGGCTTGCCTCAAGGGCGGGCCTCCCTGGGTCGGTCGGACCGGCGCCGGGACGAGCGCCCGGACGGGCGGTCGGACGCGCGGTGTGACGGGTGGACGGGATGGATATAGCGAGGATAGCTCATAGTTAGACAAGCTAATAGTGAGATTCGCTCTATTCCCGTCGAGCCCGCGCCGCACGGCCGACCGCCCGGGGCGCCGGCGTCAGTCGGTGCGGTACGTGCGCGCCGCCTTCGAGGAGAGGCCGCCCAGTCCACCGGGCGGCAGCAACCGGGCGATCGCCACCGCGACCTTGTACCGCTTGCCCGGCACGGACAACGACCGGCCGCGGGCCAGGTCGCGCATCGCCTCGTCCACCACCCGCTCGGCGGAGAGCCAGGACCAGGACGGGATGTTGCCGGTGCCCATGCCCGCGCGCTCGTGGAACTCCGTCCGGGTGAAGCCCGGGCACAGCGCCATCATCCGCACGCCCGTACCGCCCAGGTCGCGCAGCACGCCCTGGGTGAAGCTGACCACCCACGCCTTGCTCGCCCCGTAGGTGCCGCGCGGCAGGAAGGCCGCCACCGAGGCGACGTTGACGATCGCGCCGCGGCGGCGCTCGCGCATCCCGGGCAGTGCGGCCGTGGTCAGCCGCAGGATCGCCTCGATGTGCACCTTCACCATGTCCAGCTCGTCCTGCAGCGGGACGGCCCCGAAGGCGCCCTTGTTACCGAAGCCGGCGTTGTTGACCAGGAGGTCCACCGGGCGGGCGGGGTCGGCGAGGCGGGCCTCGACGGCGCCGATGCCCTCGTCGGTCGCGAGGTCGGCGATCAGCACCTCCGTCTCGACGCCGTACTTCCCGTGCAGGTCGGCGGCGGCGCGCTGCAGGCGCTCGGCGTCCCTCGCCACCAGGACGAGCTGGTAGCCGCTGCGGGCGAGCCGGCGGGCGAACGCGGCTCCGATGCCGGCGGTCGCGCCGGTGATCAAGGCTGTGGTCATGCCCCGACCGTACCGACTCGCCGCAGTCGAGCCCACACCGAGTGCAACGTCCCAGCTCACAGGACTGCGGATGCAGGTGCCCGATCGTGCACGTAGTGTCGGACGGGGGCACCGCCCGACCGGACGGTGAAAGCCAGACGAGGAGGCACATCTGATGCTTACTCAGTTCCGGACCGAAAACGCCTCGACGTCACGCACCGCGACGTCGACCGAGGCCGACACCCTAGCCAGCCTGATGGTGGAGGACGAGGCCGTCGTGTCCGACGCGCCCACGTACCTGCCCGAGGCCGCTGGTGGCCTGCTGTTGCTCGGCCTGCTCCTGCTGTCCCCGAAGGGGCCCAAGGAGAAGCCGACCCGGTAGCCACGCTCCGTCCGCAGGGCCCCGTCCCCACGGGGCCCCGCGCCCGCGCCCGACCTCCTGAAGGAGGACCTCACCACCATGCCATTCGCCGAGACCCCTCTCCGTGACGAGTACGCCGCGGCGGTCGAGCGGGTGGCGGGCCGTACCCTCGACGCCCTCCGGGGCGGCGGGGGTACGGCCGCGCTCGCGGACCCGGACACCGTCGTCCCCCGCCCGCTGCTGGCCGCGGTCCGCGTGCTCGGCGCGGACCTCTTCGCCCCGCAGCTGCTCACCGGAGCCGAGCCCGACGGACCCACCGCCGCGCTGCTCGCCGAGGCCCGGCGGGCCTTCCCCGCGCCGGTACCGGCCTCCCCCGAGGCCGCGCAGGCCATCGCGTGGCAGGACTGGGCCGCCGGCCGGGTGCTCGCCCGCACGCCGTACGCGGACACCGCGCCGGGTTCCGTGCCGGATTCCCCCTCGGATCACGTGCCGGATCACGTCCCGGGTTCCGCGTCGGATCGCGGGCCGGGTCATGCTCCGGACCACGTGCCCGCCCCGCTGCCCGGACCGGCTGAGCTGGGCTGGCAGGCCTGGTCCGTCCGGATGGCACAACTGTCCGTGCTCGCACTGCCCGGGCTGGACGGCCCGGTCCACGACGCCGCCCGCACGGACCACCTGGCACTCGCCCGCGGCGCCGTCCGCGCCATGCTCCGGCGCGACTTCACCACCGCCGTCCGGCTCGCCCGCTGGCTCGCCTGGGCGGGCGCCGAGGACCGGCCACCGCACCTGGAGGTCGCGCCGATCCTGGACCGGATCCGCCTCGTCGGCATCGGCGCCGTCCGCACCCGGCTCGAACTCGCCATCGCCGAGCGCCTGTCGGAGGGGAACCCGCGATGACCACCGACACCGAGGTGCTCGCCACCGCCCAGCAGCTCGGCACCCGCGCGCTGTCCTGGCTGCACACCTGCTACCAGGACGGCTGGGGCAGGCTCGCCGACAACACCATCATCGACCTCGCCGAACCGAACGACGTCTACAAGCCGCTCTGCGAGGCCGCGATGGCCTCCTCCCTGGTGCTGCGCGACGGCGTCGCCGGACCGCAGGACGCCCGCGCCGCGCGCGACATGCTCGACGGCGCCTGGCAGCAACTGCGCGAGGGCGACATGCTCTACGAGCGGCAGCTGCGGCACGTCACGGTCACCGACCCGCTGGAGACGTACGCCCACTTCGCCCGGGTCGGCTACCGGCACGCCGCACTGGAGGAGCTGCTCGAATCGATCAGCCGGCTGCGGGCCGTCCACGCGGTCGAGATCCAGGGCAGCCGACAGCTCGCGGTGGCGAACGCGCGGCGGGTCATCGGTCTCAGCCACCGGCCGGACTGGGCCGAACTCGCCGCCCGCACCTGGCTCGGCGCGCTCCCCGAACCGTGGACCATCGCCTGGTCGATCGCCTACCAGGTCACCCACACCGTCTTCCACCTCACCGACTGGGGCGCGCGGCCCGAGGACCTGCCCGAACCGATGCGCGACTACCTGCACGCGTGGCTGCCGGTCTGGCTCGACATCTGGATGGAGATCGGCCAGTGGGACCTCGTCGGCGAGCTGCTGATCGTCGACGCGTGTATCGGCCGTCCCATGCTGGGGAGTTCCGGCTGGGAGGCCCTGGCCGCGGTGCAGCGGGCGGACGGCCTGGTCCCTCGGGACGCCGAACCGGTCGAAGAGGACCCCGAGTCGGCGATCCGGGCACACGAACACACCGCCGTGGTGGCGGTCGTCGCCGCGACGGTCCTGCTCTCCCGGGCGCTCGGCGGCGCCGGTGCGGCCGCCGGGTGAACGAGCTCGACACGGCCGTCCGGGCAGCGGCCCGGGCGGCCGCGCCGTACGCCACCGCCGTCACGGTGGCCGTGGCACGCGAGGATCGGGACCAGGTGCGCTGCCACGGGCACCTCGGGCACGAGCGGTCGGCCCCGTGCACGCCGGACACCGTCTTCGAACTCGGCTCGGTCAGCAAGACGTTCACCGCACTGCTGCTCGCCGAGCTGGCCGCCCACGGTGAACTCGCCCTGGACGACCCGGTGGAGCGCCTCCTGCCGCCCGACTGGCGCCCGGTGACGGTCCGTTCGCCCGAGCCGATCCGGCTGCTGCACCTGGCCACCCACACCTCCGGGCTGCCCCGGCTGCCGCCCGGGCTGCTCGCGGGAGCCGTCCCGAACTGGTCCGGCAACCCGTACGCCGCGTTCGGCGAGGAGAAGTTGCGCGCCGCACTGCCGCGAACCACCGTACGGGCCAGGCCCGGTAGCCGGTACCGGTACTCCAACTACGGCGTCGGGCTCCTCGGCCGGGTGCTCGCCGAGACGGGCGGACTGCCGTACGGGGACCTGCTCGCCGAACGCGTCTGCCGGCCCCTGGGCCTCGCCGCCACCGGCTGCTCCCCGGACGCGCCGGACCGGGCCGTCGGATACCGGCGCGGCCGGGCGACGCCGCCGTGGAGCATCCCCGGACTGCCCGGGGCCGGCGCCGTCCGGTCGAGCGGAGCCGACCTGCTGCGCTACCTCCGGGCACACCTCGACGGACCGCAACCCGGTGACGGGGGAGGCGCGTTGAAGGAGGCCCTGGGCGAGGCCCAGCGGGCCCGGCTGCGACGGCCGCACTCCTCCGACGAGCTGTGCCTGGTGTGGAACCGCCGCCGCTCGGGCGGGCGCGAGCTGTACTTCCACACCGGCGCGACCCGGGGCTTCACGGCCTTCGTGGGCTTCTCCCGGGAGACGGCGAGCGCGGTCGCGGCGCTGGCCAACACCGGGCCGACCCTGGACGGCCGGTTCGTGCAGGCCGCGTACGAGGTGCTGCGGACGGCGGCCGGCTGCCGGGCGGGGCGCTGACGGACCGCCGGACCGAGGCGGCGATCCGAGGACGTGGCTAGACCGCCACCGCCTTGGCGCGGTCGGCGGCGATGCGCACGGCGAGACCAGCCAGGACGGTGCCCATCACGTAGCGCTGGACCCGCAGCCAGGCCGGACGGTGGTTGAGGAAAGTGGCGATGCTGCCCGCGCTCATCGCGATCAGGCCGTTGACGGTGATCGCGATCGCGATCTGGGTCAGGCCCAGCAGCAGGCTCTGCAGGGCGACGTGACCCCGCTCCGGCGCCACGAACTGGGGCAGCAGCGAGATGTACATGATGGCGATCTTGGGATTGAGCAGGCAGGTCAGGAAGCCCATCGTGAAGAGTCGGCGCGGCGGGTCCGGCGGCAGCTGCTGCGGGGCGAAGACCGCCGTACCACCGGGCTTGACCGCCTTCCAGGCCAGCCAGAGCAGATAGCCGGCGCCGGCCAGCTTGATCGCGGTGTAGAGGGCGGGCACCACCGAGAACACCGCGGCCACCCCCGCCGTCACCGCGACGAGGTACACCAGGAAGCCGGCGCCGACCCCCAGCAGCGAGATCAGCCCGGCGCGACGGCCCTGCGCTATCGAGCGTGAGACCAGGTAGATCATGTTGGGCCCTGGCGACAGCACCATGCCCAGCGCCACGGCGGCGATCCCGAGCACGGCGTGGCCGTCCACGGCGGTAGTCAACGCGTCCATGGAGGGAGGCTAGGACGGGTGACCGACTCGATGCAATGATGGCTTTGCACTCGGTGCAATGTGCCCCGAGGACGGTGCGGCCCATGGGCGCGGCTGAGGGGCGCGGCTCGGGGGGCGCGGCGCTCGGGTGGGACCCGGGGGCACGGCGCACCGGTACGGCACACGGAAGGCCCGCCACCGATGGACGACTACCGCCTGATCGCCGACCGGGTCGCCACCGACATCGCCGACGGGCGGCTGCGGCCGGGACAGCAGCTGCCCACCCAGCGTGCGTTCGCCCGCAGCCGGGGCATCGCCGCCTCGACGGCCGGGCGGGTCTACCGGGAACTGGCCCGGCGCGGGCTGACCGTCGGGGAGGTCGGGCGCGGGACCTTCGTCCGGGCCGGACGGGGCGCGAACGGCGCACGGATCGCTCTCGCCGAACCCGCCGCCGGGCCCCTGGACCTGGAACTCAACTACCCCGTCGTGCCCGGACAGGCCGAGCTGCTGGCGGGCGGACTGGCGCCACTGCTCCGCGCGGACGCGCTCGGGGACGCCCTGCGGCCGATCGGCGCGGCCGGAACGGGCGCGGCCCGGCGGGCCCTCGCCGGCCTGCTCTCGACCGGCTCCTGGGAGGTCGACGCCGCGGACCTGCTGTTCGCGGGCAACGGGCGGCAGGCCATCGCGGGGGCGCTCTCCGCGCTGGTGCCGCCCGGGCAGCGACTGGGGGTGGAGGCGCTCACGTATCCGGTGGTCAAGGCGGTGGCCGAGCGGCTGGGCATCCGGCTGGTGCCGCTGGCCATGGACGAGGACGGGCTGGTGCCGGACGCCGTCGCGGCCGCCCACCGGGCCGCGCCGCTGCGCGCCGTGTACCTGCAGCCCCGGCTGCAGAACCCGCTCGGCACGAGCATGCCGCACGAGCGGGCGGCGGGGCTCGTGGAGGAGCTGCGGCGGCTCGACCTGCCGGTGGTCGAGGACGCCGTCTGGTCGTTCCTGCGGCCCGACCTGACGCCGTTGGCCGCGCTGGCGCCGGAGCGCACCGTGCTGGTGGACAGCCTCTCCAAGCGGTTGGCCCCCGGGCTGACCAGCGGGTTCGCGGCCGTCCCGGCTGCGCTGCGGGAACAGGTGGCGGGCGCGCTGCGCTCGGGTGGGTGGACGCCGAGCGGGTTCGCGCTGGAGGCGGCGGTGCGCTGGATCGGGGACGGCTCACTGGCCGCGGTCGAGGCGGCGAAGCGAGCCGACGCGGCGGCCCGGCAGCTGCTGGCGCGCGAGGCGCTGACGGGGCAGCGCCTGCGGGCCGACCCCTGCTCGTACTACCTGTGGTGGGAGTTGCCGGGGGCCTGGCGGGCGGAGGCCTTCGTCGCGGCGGCGGCACGCGCCGGGATCTCGGTCACGCCCGCGACGGCGTTCGCCGTGGATCCGCGGCGCTCACCGTCCGCCGTCAGGGTCGCGCTCGCCTCGCCGCCGCTGCCGGTCCTGGCACGGGCGCTGGAGACGCTGGCGCGGATCGCGACGGAGGGGGAGGGCGGACGGTGACGGCGTGCCGGGTTGACGGGCGACGGGCGGCGGGCGAACGACGAACAGCTGACAGATTTCATCATCTGTCAGCTGTTGCCTGTCATCTGTTACCTGCTACCCGTTACGAGCCGTCGGCTGCCGACGGTCAGCTTCCCGAGCCGTTGTGGCTCCCCCGGGCCGCCGTGTCCGCCGCGCCCCCGGCGCCGACGGCGCGCAGGCGGCTGGCGGCGGTGGCGGCGAGCTGGGGGGCGAGCCGGGCGACGTCCCGGGAGCCCACCACCGCGATCAGGCTCGGCAGCAGCCAACGGACCGGTTGCATCCCGCGCAACCAGGCCTGGGCGTAGACGTGGGCGGACCGGCGCGCGATCCCGGCGACGATCCGGTCCACCGCGGGCTCCAGCGGGTACGTCTTGTTCGCCGGCCACGGCAGCCGCGACCGCATCTGCTTCAGCACGGCGTCCTCGTCGGCCCCCCGCACCATGTCGGTGTCGGTCCAGCTCAGGTACCCGACGCCGACCTTCACCCCCTGGTAGGCGACCTCGCCGCGAAGCGAGTGGGCGAAGGCCTCCACCCCGGACTTGCTGGCGCAGTACGCGCTCATCAGCGGGGCCGGCGTCAGCGCGGCGAGCGAGGCGATCTGCAGCAGGTAGCCGTGGCTCTCGATGAGAGCCGGCAGGAATGCCCGCGCGGTGGCGACGCTGCCGAGCAGGTTCACCTCGATGACCCGGCTGAACGCCCGGTGGTCGCTGTCCGTCAGCGGTCCGCCGATGGCGATCCCGGCGTTGGCGACGACGGTGTCGATCCGCCCGTAGTGCTCCTTGATCCGGCGGGCGGTGTCGTCGAGCGCGTCGAGGTCGGTGACGTCCACGTCCCAGCTGGTCGCGTGCGGCCCGCACTGGGCGGCGACGGCCTTGAGCTCCTCCGGCTCCAGCCCCAGCAGGGCGACCTTGGCCCCGCGCCGGGCGAGCTTGCGGGCCAGCGAGGCGCCGACCCCCCGGGCTGCCCCGGTCACGACGACGACCTGCGCGGACAACGGCGGGATGGCGTTCATGCGACGGCGGTCCTCTCGTCGGTGGGGTCAACAGAAGGATCAACGGTGGAGCCGGCAGTCGCGACTGCGGCGGCTGCGGCCGGAGCGGGCGCGGTGCCGGCGAGCGCCGCGTCGGCCGACGCGGCGGCAGGCCCGGCGGCGGGCGCGCCGACCAGGTGCTCGGCGGCCATCCGATGGATCTCGCCGGCGACCTCTGCCGGGCGTTCCAGCGGCGACATGTGCCCGACTCCGGGCAGCAGCAACAGCCCCTGCGGGTCCTTGAGCCCGGCGATCATCCGGTGCGCGTGCACCGGCGGGGTCAGGCGGTCGTCGGTGCCGACCACCACCGCCGTGGGCACGGTGAGCCGGGCGAGCCCGGCACGGACGTCCAGGCGGTCGAGCACCGCGGCCCAGTTGGCGCGGACCGCGGTCGGGCAGGCGTGCACGATCCGGGCCGTCGCCTCTACCTGCCCGGCGGGCGAACCCGAGCCCATGGTCGCGTACTTGAGCGCCACCCGGCTGACCGGCGAGACCGGTCCGAGTGGCATCCGGGAGCGCAGCAGCCGCCGGTGCAGGAAGCGGCGCAGGCCCGGGGAACGCACGCCCGGGGGAAGGACGGT
Source organism: Kitasatospora sp. NPDC085464 (assembly GCF_044541955.1). NCBI lineage: Bacteria > Bacillati > Actinomycetota > Actinomycetes > Kitasatosporales > Streptomycetaceae > Kitasatospora > Kitasatospora sp. NPDC085464. Next base: position 62,313 of record NZ_JBITTM010000013.1, on the reverse strand, counting down.
GAGTTCGGCCACCAAGTCGCTCGGCCCGGTGGAGATCAGGACGGCGGCGGCGGTGCGCTCGGCGACCTCGGGGCGGCCGCCGGCGGCCATGATGGTCATGCCGCCCATGCTGTGCCCGGCCAGGACGGCCCGCTCCCCCGCCGGGACGGTCCGGGCCAGCACGGCGGACAGGTCCTCGGCGAGCGCCCGGGTCGAGTAGCGGGCCCGGCTCGGCGGGACCTCGCTGTGCCCGTGGCCGCGCTGGTCGTAGGCCACCACCCGGTAGCGGTCGGAGAGTTCGCGGATCACCGGGGCCCAGAAGGCGGTCGAACAGGTCCAGCCGTGCGCCAGCACCACGGTGGGCGCGCCGGGTTGGCCGTGCACCTCGACGTGCAGCCGGATGCCGTCGGCCGAGCGGACGGTCAACTCCTCGGCAGGCGTCGGGTGTTCGTACTCGGCGGGCAGGACGGCGGCGCTCACGCGGAGACCTCCTGGACGGTGCGGGCGGCGGCCGGCGCCGCGCGCATGATCAGCTCGTACTCGCCGAGGTCCACCTTGCGGGTGGCGCGGCGGAAGGAGGCGGTGGAGCCGGGCCAGAGCACGGTGTTCCTGCCGCTCGGGTCGAGGTACCAGCTGCGGCAGCCGCCGGTGGTCCAGACGGTGCGGTCCATCCGGTGCTGCAGTTCGAGGTTCCACTGCCGCTGGGCGCGTACTGTCGGCTGCATGGCGGCGGCGCCGATCGAGCCGAGCGTCGTCAACGCGTCGATCATGTAGTTCAGTTGGGACTCGATCATGAGGATCATCGAGCTGTTGCCGAGGCCGGTGTTGGGCCCGATGACGAAGAAGAGGTTCGGAAAGCCGCGCACGGTCGAGCCGCGCAGCGCCTCCATGCCGTCCTTCCACTCCTCGGCCAGGCTGGTGCCGTCGACGCCGAACACCCGGGCCCCGATGGGCATGTCGGTGACGTGGAAGCCGGTGCCGAAGACGATGGCGTCCACCTCGTGCTCGCTGCCGTCGGCCGCGACCAGCGTGGAGCCGCGCACCTCGCGCAGGCCGGAGGCGACGACCTCGGTGTTGGCGGCGGCGAGTGCCGGGTAGTAGGTGTTGCTGAGCAGGATGCGCTTGCAGCCGATCCGGTAGTCCGGGGTGAGCTTGGCGCGCAGCGCCGGGTCCGGGACGCTCTGCGCGATGTGCCGCTCGGCGAGCTGCTGGACCATGCGCAGCAGCCCGGGGCGGCGGACGAAGGCGTCGACCTGGAGCTCACGGAGGGCGAACAGGGTGCCGCGGCGGACCTTCGCCGTGAGCGGCAGGCGGCCGTGCAGCCACTTCTCCAGCTGGGTGATCTCACGGTCGCGGCGCGGCAGGACCCAGGCCGGGGTGCGCTGGAAGACGGTCAGCTTGCCGACCTCGGGCTGGATCGACGGGATGATCTGGGCGGCGGAGGCGCCGGTGCCGACCATGGCGACGCGCTTGCCGGCCAGGTCGAAGTCGTGGTCCCAGCGGGAGGAGTGGAACACCTTGCCGGTGAAACCGCTCAGCCCGGGCAGGTCGGGGATCTGCGGGTCGGCGAGCGGTCCGGCGGCGGAGACGACGGCGTCGGCGGTCCACTGCCCGGCCGAGGTGGTGATCCGCCAGCGGGCTCCGTCGCTCTCCCAACGCGCCTCCAGCACTTCGGCGTTGAACCTCAGGTGGGGTCGGAGCCCGAAGACGGTGGCGACCTTCTCCAGGTAGGCGCGGATGTCCGGCTGACCGGAGAAGCTGCGCGGCCAGTCGGGGTTGGGGGCGAAGGAGAAGGAGTAGAGGTGCGAGGGCACGTCGCAGGCGCAACCGGGGTAGCTGTTGTCGCGCCAGGTGCCGCCGACGGAGTCCGCGCGCTCCAGCACCACGAAGTCGGTGATCCCGGCGCGGCGCAACCGGACCGCGGCGCCGAGGCCGCCGAAGCCGGAGCCGATCACCGCCACCCGGACGTGCGGTACGGCCTCCTCCGCCGCGCGGGCCCCGGTCTCGGACGACCCCTCGGCCGTACGGGGCGTGCCGGGCGTGCCGTCGACGCCGGACGCACCGGACGTGCCGGAGCGGGGGCGCTTGCTGCTGGATGCCATGCGGCCTCCTCCTGAGGGTGGGGCGGTGATCGTCGCACTCTCCCGGGGCCTGCCCCGGAACCCTTCCAACCGCGCCAGTAATCACTGGCATGATTGGCAGGGTAGCCCTTGCTGACACCGGATGGAAGAAGCGCGACGACTCCGGTTCCGGGAGCCTTCCCAGCCGACGGACCTATGCTGATCGCCGTGGACAAGGTCAGAGCTGCTGCGGGCGACAGAAAACGCCAGTACCGGGTGGAGGAACTGGCCGAAGCGGCCGGCATCACCACCCGCACCCTGCGCTTCTACCGTGAGCGCAGACTGCTCCAGGCACCCCGCAAGGAGGGCCGGATCGCCTGGTACGGCGAGGAGCACCTGGCCCGGCTGCGGATGATCGGCGAACTGCTGGAACGCGGCCACACCCTGGGCGGCATCGCCGAACTGATCGGCGCCGGCGAGAGCGGTCGGGACGTCGCGGAGCTGATCGGCCTGGAGGCGGCGATCGTCGCGCCGTGGTCGGACGAGACCCCGGTGCGCCTCGACTGGGAGGAGCTCAAGGCCGCCTTCGGCGACCAGCTCACCGAGGAGAACACCGCCGAGTCCATCGAGCAGGGCTACATCACCGTCGAGGAGGACGGGATCACCCACGTCAGCCGTCGGCTGATGGACGCCACCACCGAGCTGGTGGCGGAGGGGGTGCCGCTCTCGGCGGTGCTGGACGCCAGCCGACGCACCCGGGAGCACGTGGACGCCATCGCCGAGATCTTCATCGAGGTGGTCACCGAGCACCTGCTCAGCGCACTGGCCGCCGACACCCCGCTGCCGCCCGGCGAGGCGGTCCGGCTCACCGAGCGCATCCTGCGGGTACGACCGCTGGCCCGCACCGTGGCCGACGCCCAGTTCACCCTCGCGATGGACCGGCGGGTGCACGCCGAGTACGACGAACTCCTGCGCCAGCGGCGGGAGAACGGCTCCGAGACGTGACGATCCGCTGCGACTCCGGGCCGTGACGGGCCGCTGCGGCCCGGGGCTGTGAGAGTCCGCCGCGACCCGGGACCGTGAGGAGGCGTCGCGACTCGGGACCGTGGGGGCCGGCGCCGCCCCGGGGCGCGCCGGCGGCGCTGTACCCCCGGGGCGTGACCGGTCCGTAGCGGTTCGAGGCGTAGGCGGGTGGCCGTGCGGGCAGGGATTCCCGCGCCCAGCCCGCCCGTTGGAGGTGCCGCAATGCCCAGACCCCTCAGCCGCCGCGCCGCGCTCGGCCTCGCCGCCGGGCTCGCCCCGGGCCTGGCGTTCACCGGCTGCGGACCGAACTCCCCGTCCCCGAAGGCCGGTTCGTCCGTCGGCGGCGGCACCCGGACCGTCCGGCACGCGCGCGGCGAGAGCACCGTCCCCGCACGGGCCGAGCGGGTGGTGGCACTGGACACGGACGCCCTGGACTCGGCGGTCACCCTCGGCCTCGCCCCGGTCGGCGCCAGCACCGTGAGTGCGGGCGCGCCGTTCCCGAGCTACCTCCCCGCCGATCGGCTGGCCGGGACGAAGGCCGTCGGCACGATCGGCCAGCCCAGCCTGGAGACGATCGCGGCACTGCGGCCGGACCTCATCCTCAGCAACCAGGTCCGCGACGACAAGCGGTACGACGAACTGTCCAAGATCGCGCCGACCGTCCTCTCCAAGACCACCGGCCCGACCTGGAAGGAGAACGTCCGTCTGCATGCGGAGGCGTTGGGCCGCCAGAGCGAGGCCGCGGCGGCGGACGCCGCCTACCAGGCGAAGCTGCGGGACCTGGTCACCGCGCTGGGCGGGCCGGCCAGGGCCGGGGCCACCCGGGTCGAGATGGCCCGCTTCCTGGCGGGCGCGCCCACCAGGCTGTACCTCAACGACACCTTCGTCGGCTCGCTGTTCAAGGACCTCGGTCTCGGCCGACCCGCCAACCAGGACAAGCCCGGCTTCTCGATGGAGATCAGCCCCGAGCAGGTGGACCAGGCGGCTGCGGACGTCGTCTTCTACTCGGTGTACGGGGACGCGGCCAAGTCCGACCAGGGGAAGATCACCGAGGGCGCGCTGTGGAAGAACCTGGACGCCGTCCGCAACGGGCGGGTGTTCCGGGTGGACGACAACCTGTGGATGCTCGGCATCGGGTACACCGGGGCCGGTCTGATCCTGGACGAGATCCGCAAGGACCTGGCGCCGACGGGTGGGTGAGGGGCGGCAGGCAACAGGTACCAGGTGACAGCTGACAGCTGACAGCTGACAGATGGGTTGAAATCTGTCAGCTGTCATCCGTCAGCCGTTAGCCGTCAGCGTCGCCAGCCCGCCACCCGCGGACGGTCGAGTCCTCCCGGTGCACCGCGGCCGACCGGACTCGCTACCCCTCGTCGTCGTCCGCCGCGCCCGGCGCCAGGGCGGGGGCCGGGAAGACCCGGCGCGCCTCGCCGCCGGACCACCAGACGCCGATCGCGAAGACGGCCGTCGCCTCCAGCAGCCCGGCCCGGTCGAGGCCCCCGCAGGGCACGGGAACGCAGTCCATCGAGGCCACCAGACCGGCGACCAGTGCGGCGGCGACCGGGTCGTCGGCGCAGTACGGGACCCCGAGCGGCGCGCCGCCCTCGAAGGCCGGCCGCGGCAGGGTCCAGATGCTCTCGTGGCAGATCCCGAACACCTTGGCCACCCGGGCCGCCGGAGCCGCGGCGGCGAGCCGCACCGCGACGGAGTGCGCGGTGCCCGTCGTGGTCAGGCGAGGGCCGTCCGCTCCCGGAGCCATCGGCACGGTGCAGTCCAGGAGGGTCCGCCCGACCAGGTCGGCCGCCAGCGATCCGACCACCGGCACCGCCGCATCGGCCGGCACCGCCACCAGGACGGCCTCGCCGAACCTCGCCGCCCGCGCCAGGTCGCCACCCTCCGACGCGCCCGTCTCGGCGGCCAGTCGGCGAGCCGCCCCCGGGTCGCGCCCTCCCACCACCACCTCGTGCCCGGCTCGCACCCAGGCCCCGCCGAGGGCCGCCGCCATGGCGCCCGTTCCGAGAATGCCGATCCTCATGTCCACTCCTCACCGTCGTCGCCCGACCGGGGTCGGCGCGAACTGCTGTGCCCGGCACGCTAGGCGGGCCGATGCACACCACCCGGTAGGCATCGGCCCGGGCAGGATGGCCGTATGGACACCACGGGCCGGCGCAGCGAGGACGGCATGAATAGCAACGACGGCAACGACGGCAACGACGGCAACAGCCGCGACGACGGCGACGACCTGGGCGGTGCCGTCTTCGCCGCCGACTGCCGTGCCCGGCTGGCCTTCGAGGTGATCGCCAACCGCTGGGACAGCGTGGTCGTCCACGTCCTCGGCGAGCGGGGTCCGATGCGCCCGCGGGCGCTGCTCGACCGGATCGGCGGGGTCAGCCCGAAGGTGCTCAACGAGGCACTGCGGCGGCTGGAGTACAACGGCCTGGTGGAGCACCGCCGTTACGCCGAGGCGCCGCCGCGGGTCGACTACGCCCTCACGGTGGCGGGCACGGCCCTGCTCGCCCCGATCCGCGCACTCGGCGCCTGGGCCGCCGAACACGGCGACGCCGTCCTCGCCGCCCAGGAGTCGCACGACGCGCGCCGCAGCCGACGCAGCCAGAGCAGCTGACGTGGCGTCATATCGCGTGCATGCGGCGGGGGCGACGGTGGTCCGCACACCGTCGCCCCGCCGCCTACGCCCCCTCCGGCCGGCACCCACGGCCCGGCGGGGCCTCGCTCGGACGCGTCCCCGGGTCCGGGCCGGGCGGCTCGGACCCGGGGACGGCTCGCTCTCCCCGGCTCAGTTGACGTTGACCGCGGTCCAGGTGGCGGCGACCGCGTTGTACTCCGTGCCGCCCGAGCCGTACAGGTCCGCAGCCGCGCTGAGGGTGGCCGCACGGGCGCCCGCGTAGTCGGTGGTGGAGGTGAAGTACGTGGTCAGCGCGCGGTACCAGATCTGCGCCGCCTTGTCCCGGCCGATGCCGGCGAGCGTCGAGTTGTCGTACGTCGGGCTGTTGTAGTCGAACCCGTTGATGCTCTTCGCGCCGCTGCCCTCGGCCAGCAGGTAGAAGAAGTGGTTCGCCACGCCGGACGAGAAGTGGACATCCAGGTTGCCGACGTTGGCGTCCCAGTAGTCGGCGGACTGGCCGTCCTTGCTCGGCTGGTCCATGTAGCGCAGCGGGCTGCCGTTGCCGTTCAGGTTGATCAGTTCGCCGATCCAGTAGTTCGGCGGGTTGGAGGGCAGGTTGGCGGACCACTCGACCATCGTGCCCATGATGTCCGAGGTGGCCTCGTTGAGGCCGCCGGACTCGCCGTCGTAGTTGAGGTTGGCGGTCGCGGCGGTCACGCCGTGGGTCATCTCGTGGCCGGCCACGTCGATCTCGGTGAGCGGGGCGGCGTCACCGCTGCCGTCGCCGTACGACATGCAGAAGCAGTCGTCGCTCCAGAACGCGTTGACGTAGTCGGAGCCGTAGTGCACCCGGCTGAGGGCGCCGACGCCGTCGTTGCGGATGCCGTTGCGGCCGAAGGCGTTCTTGTAGAAGTCCCAGGTGGTGGCGGCACCGAACTGGGCGTCCACGGCGGCGGATTCGCGGTTGCCGGCGGTGCCGTCACCGAAGCTGTTGCCGGCGTTGGCGAACAGCGAGCCGCTGCCCGAGGTGCCGTTGCTCATGTCGGTGGTGGACTGGCCTCCGCGGGTGTCGTCCTTGAGCTGGTACTGACCGCCGCTCTGCGCGGTGGTCAGCGGGACCTGGCCGACGAAGACGCCCTTGCCGGTACCGGCGGCGGTCTGCACCTTCTCGTGGGTGGAGAGCACCCGGCCGCTGGCGGCGTCGGTGACCAGGACCTGGCTGCTCGGGGTGCCGTCGGCGCGCACGCCCTCGACGGTGGTGCGGTAGGCGAGGCGGGGGCTGCCGTCGGTGGCCCAGACGACCAGCTGGGGCGTGCCCGTCTGGTGGACGTCGGCGAGCGGGGACTGGTCGGCGTCGAGGGTCACCCCGACGGTGGCCTTGACCGCGCCGGTGGCCTGCGCGGCGGCCTGGTCGGCCGGGACCGCCGGAGTCACGCTCGGCAGGTCGATCCGGGCGGAGACCGCCTTGGAGACCGACTTCACGGCACCGTCGGCCTTCTGGTGGACGACCAGGTCGCCGCCGATCACCGGCAGGTCGGCGTAGGTGCGCTCGAAGCGCAGGTGGCGGGTGCCGTCCTTGTCCAACACGGCGTCCTTGGCGACCAGTTGCTCCTTGGCGCCCAGGCCGAGCGCCTTGGCGAGCGGGCCGGACTGGCCGCTCGCCACCGCGAGCACGGTGGCGTGCTGCCGGGCGGCCTGGGCCGGCGACGAGTCGACGGGGGCGGCCTGGGCGGCGGTGCTCACCTGGATCACACCGGTCAGGAGGGCGGTGGCCGAGAGTACGGCGACAGCCGCGAGCTTTCGCTTCACGTACGAGTCCTTCCGGGATACCGCGTCTGGGCGCGGTCGCACCTCGTCCCGGGGGCCGGGGTCGGCACCTGTGGGGCGGAACGGGCGCTGACGTGCTGAGATCCCGTGCAGTCGGGCGGCTCGCCACCAAGGGGTGGGGGTGGGGCTGCCGCCGGGGGATGAACAGAAGCATGACAATCCATCAGGAGAAATGACAGGTTCGCTTCAGGGGTTGGCCAGGTCCCGCCATGCCGTGAAGAGTGTGGAGTCGACGGCCGGACCGGGACGGTTCACCGCAACACGCGTGCCGTTCCCGTACGAACCATGTCCGACCGCCAGCGCCGACGGCCGCCCGCCCGCCGGAGCAGTGGCCGGCGGGCGGATCCGGTCGACCGGCAATCGACTTTTACATCTGTGTAGAAGATTCCACACGCCCCTCGGCTCCGGACTGGCGAGGTTCCGCCATTCCCTCGCCCTTGCCCGGATCACCGGGGGCTGCTACTGATCCTCGAACAGTCGCCGCTACTGGAGGCGCCGCTACTGGAGGCGCCACTCCTGCGCGGTGTTGCCGGGGGTGCAGGCCACCATGGTGATCGCGTTGCCCACGCCGTTGTCGGTCATGCAGACCGAGTTCATGTAGTCGGCCAGCGTGTACGAGCCCGGGGTGGAGCCGTTGCGGACGGTCCAGTTGGTGAGGAAGCTGAACCCGTTGCTCAACACGACCCTCCCGTCCGTGGTCTGGACGAGCTGCGGGCCGCCGTTGTTGCAGGCGTTGAACAGGATCCACGAACCGGGGTTGGTCGAGCGCACCCAGCCGTACTGCGCGGCGCCGCCGAGCACGAGCGGGTTGTCGCCGTTCAGGTTGTCGTTGCGCATCCCGATCGGCCGCTCGTGCTTCACGCTGACGATGGTGCTCCAGCTGTTGCCGCCGCAGGACGCGGGGCGGCTCGGGCTCTGCGGCGGCGCCGCGGTGGTGCCGCCGCCCGAGGTCTGGGCCGGCGGCTGCGGGTTCTGATTGGCGGGCGGGGCGGGCGGGTTGCCGCCTGCGGCACCGCCCGGCTGGTTCGCCTGGCCGCCGGCGACCCCCGACCCGGAGCCGGACCCTGCCCCGGACCCGCCCGAGGACGCGCCACCGGAGGACGCACCCGCACCGCCGGTCCGGCTACCGCCCGACGCACCACCGCCACCGGCCTGACCCGGAGCCGGAACGGGGGCCTGCTGCTGGTCGGCGGTACCGGGGGCCGGCTGGTCCGGGTTCGGGGCGGCCGTCGGGGCGTCGGTCGGCGGCGGGGTGGCGGGCGCGGTGCCGGTCGCCGCGGCCGGGGTGCCGGTGACCGGGTTCGCGGGGACGGTGACCACGACGGTCGGCTGGGCGGCGGGCGGCACGGTGGCGTCGGAGCCGCCGGGACTGCGGTCGATCAGCAGGGCGGTGGCGGTGCCCGCCGAGATGATGACGGGGATGATCACGGGCACCAACAGGGTCCGGCGGGACCTTCGCCGGCCGGGCTCGGTCTGCGCCTCGGGCTGCGGCTGCGGCTGCGGCTGCACCTTCGCGACCTCGGCAGGCGCGGGGGTGTCACCCGCGGCGGGAACCACCACGGCCCCGGGCTCGGCCTCGCCCGCCTCGGATCCGCCTGCCGCGGGTCCACCCGGCCCGGATCCGCCCGCAGCGGGTTCCGTTGACCCGGCCTCAGCCTTCGCCGCCGGACCCGCGCCGGGCCGGAGGGCGATCGTCCGGCTGTCGGCCGACGCAGGCCCCTTCCCGGTCGCACCGCCCTCGCCGTCCTCGGCACCGTCGCCGCCGAGTGCCGCGCGCACCGCCGCCGCCATCTCGGCGGCGTCCGCGAACCGCTCCTCGGGCTTCTTGGCCAGCGCCCTGGCGACCAGCGCCCGGACCGCCGCCGGGAAGGCCTCCGGCAGCTCCGGCACGGGTTGGTTGACGTGCTTGAGCGCGATCTGCAGCGGCCCGTCCCCGGAGTACGGCGGCGCGCCGACCAGCAGTTCGTAGCAGACCACGCCGATCGAGTAGAGGTCGGTGGCCGGCCCCAGGGACGATCCCTCGGCCTGCTCCGGGGACATGTAGAGCGCGGTGCCGATGATCGCGAACGGGGCGGTGAGCTTGGTGCTGGCGATCGCCCGGGCGATGCCGAAGTCGGTGATGGCGACCCGGCCGTCGGTGCGCAGCATGAGGTTGGACGGCTTGATGTCCCGGTGCACGATGTCCTGCTGGTGCGCGGCGTGCAGCGCGTCCAGGGCGCCGGCCACCAGGTCGAGCGCGCGCTCGACGGTCATCGGGCCGGTGTCCGCCAGCACCCGGTCCAGCGGGCGGCCGTCGATCAGCTCCATGACGATGTAGGCGCAGCGTTCGTCACCGTCCGCGCCGCTCTCGCCGTAGTCGTGGACGTCGACGACGCCCGGGTGGTCGATCGCGGCGACCAGCTGGGCCTCCCGGCGGAAGCGCTGGGTGGCGGTGCTGTCCTCGAACAGCTCCGAGCGCAGGATCTTGACCGCCACCCGTCGCGCCAGCACGGTGTCCTCGGCCCGCCAGACCGAGCCCATCGCGCCCCCGCCGATCCGCTCGACCAGCCTGTACCGCCCGCCGAGCACGGTGCCCACCCCGCTCATGCCGCTGTCCCCCCGTGTGTCGTGACCCGCCCCGCCGGGTCGTCGGCACACAGTGTGCCAGAGCGTGTCGTGTCCTCAGCAGAGCTGATGCGGGCAGGAATTGAGCACGGCTGTCGCCGGTCCGTCAGGCCTTCCGGATGGACCGGGCGTGATCGGACACCTCCAGGACGGCGGCGATGACCGCCCTGGGGCGGTCGGCGTGGACGGCGTGGCCGGACTCGCGCACCACGATGTGCGTCCCCCTGGTGGCGCGGGACGCGATCTGCGACTGCACGGCGGTCCACCGGGAGCGCATCCTCCCCGGCAGCCCCTCGGTCGCGTTCAACACGGCCACCGGCACCTCGGGCAGTCGCGCGGAGGCGCGGCGCCGCCGGATCTCCGGGACGACGACGGTGGTCAGCCGGTTCTCGGCGAGGACGGTCCACCGCTGGTGGTGGTGCGCGACCACGGCCGCCTCGGCACAGACGAGCGGATCCGCCGATCCGTGCGACGAGTTCACCGGTGCCGCACCCGCCAGTGCCGCACGGAGCATCCCCAGCCGGTTCAGCGCGGATTCGGCGACGCGGACGGCCGGCGGCTGGAACTCCTCGTGCGCCGGATCCACCAGCACCAGCCCGGCCACCAGCTCCGGTCGCTGCCAGGCCAGGAGTTGGGCCAGTTGGCCGCCCCAGCTGTGGCCGACCAGGACCACTGGACCGGCGTCCAGGTGGCGCACCAGCGCTGCGAGGTCCGCGAGTTGACCGTCCAGCGTCGGTGTCACGATCCCGGACCGGCCGCTGCTGCGGCAGGGGTCGCTGGCACCGATCCCGGCCCGGTCGTACGCCACCACCCGCCTGTGCCGGGCGAGTTCGGGCAGGACGGGCGCCCAGGTGAGCGACGAGGTGCCGCAGCCCGCGATCAGGACCACCGGGACACCGGCCCCCTGCCCGGCCTCCACCCAGCGCAACGCCCGTCCTTCGCAGTCGAGTTCGCCCGGCTGCACCCTGCCGGGCGTGCATGCGGCGAATGCCCGCACGATGGCTTCCTGGACGCCGCGCAGGCCCGTCCCCCCGGCTCGCGTCCCCCGCTTGCCCTGCATGCTGTGCACGTACGGCCCCCCTGGATCCGTCACTCGGCCCCGTTCCCCCGATGCCCGCGTCTGCTCCCCCGACACCCGCGCAACCCGGCCCGACTTGTCGTCAGGTACCCGACGTTGTCCGGCCGGTGACTCCGGTGTCCGAACTCCGCCCGTCCGGACCGTGAACCGCAAACCAACAGATCGGGCGCGGACCGCGCCGCCGGACCGCGCCCGCAGGCGGGGGCGGCCCGGCCAGGCAGCCGGGCGGGGGCGGCCCGGAGGCCGGGTAGCCGGTGGCCCGGCCTCAGGCCGGCAGGACGCGCTTCAGCAGGCCGAGCAGTGCCTCCCAGTGCCGTTCGTCGGCGACCGCGTCGTAGCGGGTGGTGTCGGCCTGGGTGTAGCCGTGCGGGGCGCCGGTGTAGACCTCGGCCCGGTAGCGGACACCGGCGGCGGTGAGGGCCTCGGCGAGCCGGTCGATCTGCTCCGGCGGCAGTGCCTCGTCCTGGTCCGCGTGGCCGAAGTACAGCTCGGCGGTGATCCGTTCGGCGCCCAGGTGCGGGCTGTCGGGGCGCTCGGTGGCGAGGTTGCCGCCGTGGAAGCCGGCCGCGAGGGCGATCCGGTCGGGGTGGCTGGCGGCGGTGCGCAGGGCGAGGAGGGCGCCTCGGCAGTAGCCGGTGAGGCCGACCGGGCCGTCCTGGACCAGCTGCGACTCGGCGAGCCAGCGCAGGTAGGCGTCCGCGTCGCGCTCGGTGACGTCGGGGGTGAGGGTGGCAAGCAACGGGCCGAGCCGGTCGAAGACCGGGTCGTCGCTCTCCACGTCGATGAGTTCCGGCAGTTCGACGACCGGGGCACGGCCGTTCCGGTAGTAGGCGTTGGGGACGAGCACGGTGTACCCGGCGGCGGCGAGGCGGTCGGCCATGCGCTTCAGGTGCGGCCGGAGCCCGAAGGCGTCCATGTAGAGGATGACGCCCGGGTGGGCCCGGCCGTCATCGGGGTGGGCGAGGTAGGCGTCGGCAGTGCCGTCCGCCGTCCGGATGTCCACGAGGGTTCCGCGCACGGTCATGGTGAGGGCGCTCCTTCCGTTGGTGTGGCAGCGTATCCGGCGGGCGCGGCCCCGGCCCGAACGGGCGTCCGGGGAACGCCCCCACCCCGGTCCGGCGTTGGGCGGGCATGGGGCTGATCGTGGGTGTGGTGGCGACGGTGGCGGCGTTACTGGGGCTGGCCGCACTGGCGGTGTGGCAGATCCGGGACGAGGCGTCGCCGCGCCCGCGGCAGCGCGGGCCCGGGGTCGCGGGGCTGGGCGCCGGCGGGCTGGACGAGTTGCACGCGCTGTTCAGTCCGGGGAAGCGGATCCAGGTCGAGCAGAAGAAGGAGCGGCTCGCTCTGCGGGACGACGCGCAGGCCGGATCGCCGCCGCACTTCGGTGTGGACCTGGACCGGGGCGTGGCGGTGCTGCGCGGCGGGGCCGGAGAAGCCCTGCTCGACCCCGTACCGCGCGGCGGGGCCGGGGAGTCCGCCCCCGGTCAGGCACCGCGCGACGGGAGCGGAACGGGCCCGGCCGGTCAGGCCCCCCAGGTGCGGGAGCAGAGCACCAGCCGGTAGCCGTCCGGGTCGGCCACCGTCACGCCGAACTCCTCCCAGTACGGGTTGTGGGCCTCGACCCGGGTGCCGCCGGCCGCCTCCAGCCGGGCGACCAGGGCCTCGTCCACCGGCGCGCCGAGGTAGACGACGAACAGGTCGTCCACCGTCGGAGTGGGCTCCAGCGGCCGCTCCGGGTCGTGGGTCAGCTCGAAGTGCCAGGCGCCACCGGGCGGGCCGACCATCAGCAGGTCGTGCTCGCCGGAGACCCGCTCGGTGGTGCGCCACAGCACGTCGAGCCCGAGGCCGCCGACGTAGAAGCGTTCGGCTGCCGCGAGGTCGCGCGAGGGGCGGGCGATCCGGACCCGCACGGTGGAATCGATCATGCGGGTGACCATAGCCGACAGCACTGACAACGAACCACGTTTCCGCGCAACGCTGTGGACGGTCCGTCAGCGTTCCGGCGGCCCGGTTCGCCGCCGTACGCGGCCGGGCCGCTGCGGCCGTTCGCGGCCCGGCTCGCGGCCGTTCGCGGTCGGGGTCGCTGCAGCCGTGCGCAGCCGGAACCGCCGCCGTTTGCGGTCAGAGCCGCCGCAGCCGCTCCTCGTCGGAGGTGCGCGGGCAGGTCAGGCAGGCGACGGCCTCGGGCCCGACCGCGTAGTAGAGGCAGCAGCCGAGCCGGGTGCGGGTGTGATGGGTGCGCCCGTCGGGGGTGTGCAGGCGGCGGAAGTCGGCGGCGCCCGGCAGCGGCTGGGTGCCGCCGGGCAGGACGGCCCCGGCGGCGGTGACGGCGGTGTCCTCGTCGCCGAGCATCCGGCCCAGGTACCAGACGGCGGAGGCGAGGTCGTCCGTCACCATGCCCCAGAGCGCCCGGTCGTGACGCCGGGTGGGCCCGGCGAAGGCCGCGAGCAGCGGCTCGACGTGCGCGACCACGGCGGCCCGCAGTTCGGCGCGGAGCTCGTCGTCACCGGGGAGGGTCACGTGGCCGCGCGGGCGCAGCGCGAGCGCACCGGTGGGAGCGTGCAGCCAGAGGTCGGCGGGGTCGACGACCGGCACCCTCCGGGCGAGGTGCCAGGGGCCGGCGACGATCAGGCAGGCCGACCAGACGTAGTGGTGCAGCAGCCGGGAAGCGGTCACGTGCGGCCGCGGCGCGCGGCCGTGTTCGGCCGCGATGCGGGACTCCTCGCCGGCCAGGACGGCGGCCAGCGCCCGTTCGTCGGTGGCGATCCGGGCTCCGGAGTACCAGCCGTCGGCGGCGCGCGGAGCGGGTTCGACGGCGTCGAGCAGCCGCAGGTCCAGCGCCGGACACAGCTCCAGCAGCCGCCGGTAGTCACCGACGAGCGCGGCGGACGCGGTGGACCCACCAGCCGCGACGGGCGCGACGGACCCGCCGGCCCCGCCGGACGCGACAGGCGCGACAGGCGCGACAGGCGCGACAGGCGCGACGGACGGCAGGGCGCCGCGAGGCGCGACGGGCAGGGGTGTTCCGGGAACCATCGGCACTCCCGAGATCGATTCCGCATGATCGATTAAGGTGAGGCTCACCTTACAATGCCTCATGTCGCCCGGCGACCAGAGGCGATCGCGGGCAGGTCGACACATCGGGCCAGTCGAGGGCGAATCACCCGAACCCTTGACGAACTTAGGTAAACCTAACCTAAGATATCGCTTCGTGCTGAGAACCGATCCGCCCGCCTCCACAGTCCCGCCGACGCCTCGCGCCTCGGCGGCCCGGCAGCTCCTGGTGCTGCTCGCCGGCATGTGCGCGCTCGTGCTGTGTGCGGCCCTGAGCCTTGCGCTGGGCTCCCGATCCATCCCGCTGTCGACCGTCGTCGACGCCCTCACCGGCGCCGCCCACGGCGGTGACGCCGACGTGGTGACGGGCCTTCGGGTCCCGCGCACGCTGATCGGACTGGCCGTCGGGGCGGCGCTCGGTGTCGCCGGGGCGGTCGCCCAGGGCGTCACCCGCAACCCGCTGGCCTCGCCGGTCACCCTCGGCATCAACGCGGGCGCGAGCCTCGCCGTCGTCGCCGCGATCTACACGCTGGGCCTCTCCCGCCCGGTCGAGTACCTCTGGTTCGCCTTCGCCGGAGCAGCCGTCGCCGCCGTCGCCGCGTACGCGATGTCCCGGCGCGGCGGGGACCTCGACCCGGTCCGGCTCGCGCTCGGCGGCACCGTGCTCACGGTGGTGCTCACCTCCTGGACCTCGGCGCTGATGCTGGCCAGTCACCGCACGCTGGACGAGGCCCGCTTCTGGCTGGCCGGATCGATCGCCGGACGGCACCTGGACACCCTCACCCCCGTCCTGCCCTTCCTCGCACTCGGCCTGATCGGCTCCCTCGCCATCTCCCCCGCGCTCAACGCGCTGGCCCTCGGCGACGAGACCGCGCAGTCGCTGGGCGTGCCGGTGGCCCGGATCCGGGTGGCCGGCGGGCTCGCCGTCGTCCTGCTCGCGGGCAGTGCGGTGGCGGTCGCCGGACCGGTGGCGTTCATCGGACTGGCCGCCCCGCACCTGGTCCGCCCGCTGCTCGGCAACGACCACCGCCGGCTGCTGCCCGGCTGCCTGATCGCCGGTCCGCTGCTGCTGCTCACCGCCGACGTGCTCGGTCGGCTGGTGGTCCGCCCGTCCGAGATCGAGGTCGGCATCGTGACCGCGTTCCTCGGCGCGCCGCTGCTCGCGGTGCTGGCCCGGAAGGTGGCCCGGTGACCGCGCTCGCCCTCCCCGCCCGGGCCCTCGCCCGCCGCCGGACCCGTACCGCCGTCTGGTCGCTGGTCGCCGCCGCGCTGCTGGTGCTGCTGACCGGGATCGCGCTCGGCACCGGGCAGCTCGACATCCCCGTCTGGGACGCCCTGCGCGCGCTCGTCGGCCAGGGCGAGCCCGGCAACGTCCTGGTGGTGCAGCAGTTCCGCGCGCCCCGCGTCGTCTCCGCCCTGATCGCGGGCGCCGGGCTGGCGATGGCCGGCTCGATGCTGCAGCGGCTGTTCCGCAACCCGCTGGCCGCCCCCGACACCATCGGCATCACCGGCGGCGCCTCCTTCGGCGCCGTCCTGATGCTGGCCACCGGCGCCTCCCAGCAGCTGATCCCGCTGGCCGCGGTCGGCGGCGGGCTGCTCGCGGCGCTGCTGCTCGGCGGCTTCGCCTGGCGCTCGAAAATGGCCGTCACCCGCCTGGTGCTGGTCGGCCTGGCGGTGCAGCAGGGCCTCGCCGCCGCCGTGAACCTGATGATCGTACGGTTCCCGGCCGAGCTGGCCTCCTCGGCACTGCAGTGGACCACCGGCTCGCTCTACGGCCGCAACTGGACCGAGGTGTGGATCGGCGGCTCCGCCATCGGGCTGACCGCGGTCGGCGTCCTGCTCAGCCAGCGGCGGGTCGCCGTGCTCGACCTCGGCGACGACTCGGCCGGCGGCCTCGGCCTCACCCCGGCCCGCGACCGGCTCGGACTGCTGCTGCTCACCATCACCCTCGCCTCGCTGGCCGCCGCCCTCACCGGACCGGTCGCCTTCGTCGCGCTCGCCGTGCCGCACCTGGTCCGGCTGCTCGCCGGACCGCCCACCCTCGGCACCCTCGGTCTCACCGCGCTCACCGGCGCCGTGCTGCTGCTCTCCGCCGACCTCCTGGTGCTCCACGTGATCCCCGTCCACGGCCTGCCGGTCGGTGCCGTCACCGCCACCCTCGGCGCGCCCTGGCTCCTGGTGCTGATGATCCGCCAGAGCCGGCTTCCCCAGAGGAGCAGCTGATGACCTCCGCCGAGACGTCCGCCGAGACCGCGACCGCGGTTGCCACCGCGACCGCCATCACCCCTGCCGCAGCTGCCGGCCGGACCCCTCCGGCAGCCCCCGGCGCAACCGCGAACCGGCTCGCCGCCCGGGGCCTCGGGCTGCGCTACGGCGACCGGACCATCGTCGAGGGGCTCGACCTCGAACTGCCCGGCGACGCCGTCACCGCGATCGTCGGACCGAACGCCTGCGGCAAGTCGACGCTGCTGCGCGGGCTCGTCCGGCTGCTCGACCCGGCCGCCGGCACCGTCACCCTGGACGGCGCCGACATCCACCGGATGCCCGCCCGGGCGCTCGCCAAGCGGATGGGCCTGCTGCCGCAACAGCCGGTCACCCCGGAGGCGGTCACCGTCGAGGCGCTGGTCCGGCTCGGACGGTACCCGCACCAGCGGATGCTCAGCCCGTGGTCCAAGGCCGACCAGGCCGCCGTCGAGGACGCGCTGGAACGCACCGGCACCGCCGAGCTCCGCGACCGGCAGGTCGACCGGCTCTCCGGCGGGCAGCGCCAGCGGGTCTGGATCGCGCTCGCGCTCGCCCAGGAGACCGACCTGCTGCTGCTCGACGAGCCGACCACCTTCCTGGACCTGCGCCACCAGCTCGACGTGCTCGACCTGGTCGCCGACCTGCACGCCGAGGCCGGACGCACCGTCGTGATGGTGCTGCACGACCTCGGACAGGCCGCCCGGTACGCCGACCACCTGGTGGTACTCAAGGACGGACGGCTCGCGGCCGCCGGTCCGCCGTCGGAGGTGCTGACCGCCGAGCTGGTGGAGGCCGTCTTCCAGGTGCCCTGCCGGGTCGTGCCCGATCCGGAGACCGGTACGCCGCTGGTCGTGCCGCGGGCGCGGGTGCGCGGCTCCGCTGCCGGTGCCGCTGCCGGTGCGGGTGCCAGTGCCGATGCCGCTGCCGATGCCGCTGCCGATGCCGCTGCCGATGCCGTCGGCTGTACGGCTGCCACCGCCGTCTGAGCTCCCACCCCCGTCCCCCCGTTCGACCCGATCCAAGGAACCCTGATGAACCGCCGACTCCCCGTCGCCGTCCTCGCCGTCGCCCTCTCGACCACCCTGCTCGCCGCCTGCGGCAGCAGCGGGGACGGTGCCAAGTCGGGCGGCGACTCCGCGTCCGCCGCCTCGGCCGGTACCGCCGCCGGCTTCCCGCGCAGCGTCAAGCACGCGGCGGGCACGGCCGAGCTCAAGAGCCAGCCGAAGCGCGTCGTCGTCCTCGACAGCGGCGAGCTGGACGACGTCACGCTGCTCGGCATCACGCCGGTCGGCGCGGTGTCCCCGCACATGAAGACCGAGGGCGGGTTCCCGAACTACCTCAAGGACAAGATCAAGGACACCAAGGACGTCGGCCCGATGAACGAGCCGAACCTGGAGCTGATCGCCTCCCTCAAGCCCGACCTGATCCTCTCCTCCAAGGTCCGGCACGCCAAGGTGTACTCCCAGCTGAACGCGATCGCCCCGACCGTCCTGGCCGAGACCACCGGGTTCCCGTGGAAGGAGAACCTGGCGCTGTACGCCCAGGCGCTCGGCAAGGAGGACGAGGCGAAGAAGGCGCTCGCCGACTACGAGGCGCGGGCGAAGAAGCTCGGCGAGGAGATCCGGACCAAGTTCAACGGGACCATGCCGACCGCGTCGGTGGTCCGCTTCGTGGCCGGCCCGACCCGTCTGTACGCCAAGTCCTCCTACAGCGGTGTGGTGCTCAAGGACGTCGGCCTGACCCGCCCGGCCGCGCAGGACGTGGACCAGAACATCATCGAGGTCAGCGCCGAGCAGATCAACCAGGCGGACGCCGACCTGGTGTTCGTCACCACCGCCGACGACCCGACCAAGACCAAGGAGAGCGAGGTCCAGCAGACCCCGGTCTGGCAGGGCCTGAACGCCGTCAAGAACAACAAGGTGTTCAACGTCCCGGACGAGACCTGGATGTCCGGCATCGGTGTCCAGGCCGCCGACGCGATGCTCGTCGACATCGCCAAGGCCGCGGGCGTGGACGCGCCCAAGTAGCCGTCCCGGTCGTCATCCGGCGAATGTCGGCCCGCGCCCCGGCCCCATGTCGGCGAACGGATGACAACCGACGACTGACAGCCGACAGCTGACAGCTGACAGCTGACAACTGACAGATTTCGAAAGTTGTCGGCTGTCAGCTGTCCGCCCACCTGCCTCCGCCATCCCCTGAGGACCCCCATGCGGCTCTACCTGCTCGCCCTGAACCCCACCGACTCGGTCACCACCGGCTTCCTGCCCGCCGCCGCCCGGCTCGGGCTCGACGTCACCGTCCTCACCGACTGCGCCGAACCCCACCGGCAGGCCTACGCCGCGCTCCCCTTCTCCGCACCGGAGATCCTGGAGTGCGACGTGCGCGACTTCCGCGCCGTGGTCAGCCTGATCTCCCGCCTCACCCTGTCCTCCCCGGGCCACGCACCCGACGCGGTCTTCAGCAACAGCGACCACCTGCAGGCCCAGACCGCCCTGGCCGCCGAGTACTTCGGCCTCCCCGCCAAGGACTGGAAGGCCGCGCTGCGCGCCAAGGACAAGGGCCAGCTGCGCCGCCACCTCGCACTGACCGGCCAGGACACCGTCTGGTCCGCCGAGTTGGCCCCCGGGCAGGACCCGGCCGAGCTGGACCCGCCGTTCCCCTGCGTGGTCAAGCCCCGGGAGGGCGTGGCCAGCGAGGACGTCACCCTGGTCACCGACACCGCGGAACTCCTCGCCCGCTGCAAGGAGATCCAGCACCGCAGGGCCGGCGCCACCCTGGTGGTCGAGGAGTTCCTGGACGGGCAGCTGTACACCGTGGAGACCCTCGGCGACGGCCACCGTCGCCACGTCCTCGGCGGCTTCCGCACCCGGATCTCCCCGCCGCCGGACTTCATCGAGGAGCTGCTCACCTTCGTCCCGGCCCACCCGCAGCCCGTGGTCGACCAGGTGCTCGCCCAACTCGACGCACTCGGCGTCGGGTTCGGTGTCTGCCACACCGAGTTCGCGCTGCAACCGGACGGCCGCGCCCGGATCATCGAGGTCAACTACCGTGCCATCGGCGACCAGTGCGACCTGATGCTCGCCGAGATCCTCGACATACCGCTGTTCGAGCTCGTCCTCGGCGTCCACCTCGGCCACGAGCTGCCCGCCGACCTGACGGAGAGGTGCGCCGCCACCCTCCGCCGGGCCCGCAACGAGCTGGTCTGCGCCGACCGCGCCGGTGTCCTCACCGCCGCCCCCGGCCCGTACGACGAGGAGCGCGACGGCGTCCGGCTCGCCTACCGACCGCTGCGCCCGCTCGGCGAACGTCACGAGCTCTACCGCACCAACCGCGACTACCTGGGCGTCATCTGGGCCGTCGGCACCGACCAGGGCGCTGTGGACACCGCAGTCGCCCGCTTCCTCGCCGCCAACCGCTGGGAAATCACCCCATGACCCCCGGAGACCGGCCGGCGGCCGAGGCCCGCCCCGCAGCCACCACGGACACCATCACGGCCAACACGGCCAACACGGCCACCGCCACCGCCACCGCCACCGCCACCGCCACCCAACAGCTCACCCTGCGGGTGCTGTCCGCCCTGCTGCGCGAGGACGTCCTCGGCCTGCGCAGCCGAGGCACCGTCGAGACCCGTCCGGACGGCCCCTGGCTGACCGTCCCCGAAGCACGGCTCGCCCTGCCGGTGGCCCCGGAGGGCTTCCAGTGCGAGTACGCCGCCCGGCTGCCGCTGCTGGAGCTCGACGGACGTCGGATCACCGGCCCGGACACCGTCGTGGCGGCGCTCGCCGAACTGGCCGAGGCCGAGGACCGGCCCGGCTGGGCGGCCTTCGCCGAGGAGTGCCGCCAGACCCTCGCCACCATGGAACTGCACGAGCGGGTCCGCGCCGAGGTGCACGACCGGCTGACCGACCTGTACGGCCCCGACCCGGCCGACTGGACCGGCCCCGTCGCCGCCCTCGGCCACGACACCCTGGCCGCTCACATCGACCATCCGGTCTACCCGACGGCACGCGGCCGCTCCGGGCTCACCGAGCCCCAACTGCGCGCCCATGCACCCGAGTTCCATCCGGCCTTCGAACTGCGCTGGCTGGCCGTGCCGACCGACGCGCTGACCGTCCACGGCGAACGGCCCCTGCCCAGCTGGTGGCCCACACCGGCCTGGCTCGGCCTCGCCGACCGGTGCCCCGGCGACGGCTGGGCCACCCTGCCGGTCCACCCGCTCACCGTCGGCGCGCCGCTGGACGAGGCACTGGCGGCCACCGGCCTGACCGACCGCGCGGTGCTCGCCGACCGGCCGTACCTGACCGTCGTCCCGACCCTGTCCATGCGCACCGTCGCCGTCGCCGACGACCCCGGGTGCCACCTCAAGCTCCCGCTCGCCACCGCCAGCCTGGGCCGGCTCAACCGCCGCACCATCAAGCCCGGCACACTGCTCGACGGCGCGGCCGGCCAGCGGCTGGTCGAGGCCGTGCTGGAGCGCGAGCCGCGGTTCGCCGGCCGGATCCTGCACGCCGACGAGCAGACCTGGGCGCACGCCGGACACGAGCTGCTGGCCGTCCTGCTGCGCCGCTACCCGGCGGGGCTGGAGCGGGCCACCACCGTCCCGCTGGCCGCCCTGCTGGCCCCCGCGCCCGACGGCCGCCTGGTCATCGACCACCTCGCCGACCGCTACCACGATGGCTCCGTCCTGGCCTGCTACGACGCCCTGCTGGAGCTGCTGCTGGACTGGCAGACCACGCTGTTCGGCTACGGCATCGCCCTGGAGTCGCACCAGCAGAACACCTCGCTGGTGCTCGACGGGGACGGTCTGCGGCTGCTCTACAAGGACGACGACGGCCCGCGCGTGCACACCGCCCGGATGACCGCCGCCCTCGGCGAACTCGCCCCTTCCGTCGACGAGTTCGACGATGCGCGGATCTTCTGCGAGGACGACCGGGCCTTGGTCGACCTCTTCGCCACCATCACCGGCCACCTGTGCACCGGCTCCGTCGCCTTCGGTCTCGCCGACCACGGCCGGGCCGAACTCACGCACGTCCTCACGCTGTTGCGCAAGCGCACGGCGGAAGCCGTGGAGCGGCTGGGGCCGGTGGGCGAGCCGCTGCGGACGGCCCTGCTGGACGCCGAGCGCCTTCCGGTCAAAGCCATGGTCACCGCCGGGACACTGCTCAGCAAGCAGCGCTCGGGCGCCGCCGACATCAACAAGCACTACACCACCGGCCCGAACTACCTGCGCGACGCCGCACGCAGCCCCGCGCACAGTCCCGCACTCAGTCCAGCGCACAGCTCCGCACACAGCCCCGCACACAGCCCCGCACCCGAGCCAGGACACGGCACCGCGCACGGCGACGGGACCGCCCGATGACCGTGGAGGCGCTCCCGCAGCACTCGCAGCCCGCGGCCGCGCACCCCGAAGGGCTCGGCCGACGCCAGGTGCACGCCGTCGCGGCCTGCTACTTCGTCGCCTCCTTCGCCGCGCTCGGCCTGCCGCCGTACCTCACCGCGATCCTGCCCGGTCTCGGCGACCCGCAGGCCCGCTGGGCGGGCGTCCTGTACATCGTGCCGACGGTGTTCAGCGGGCTCGGCGCGCCGCTGTGGGGCCGACTGGCCGACCGCTTCGGCCGCAAGCGGCTGCTGCTGCGCGCCCAACTCGGTCTGACCGTCTCCTTCCTGCTCGCCGGCGCCGCCGACAGCCTGCCCGCCTTCACCCTCGCACTGGTACTCCAGGGCTTCCTCGGCGGCACCTTCGCGGCCACCAACGGCTACCTGGCAGCCGCACTCGACGGCAGTCGGCTCTCCCGTGCGCTCACCCTGATGCAGGGCAGCGCACGGGCGGCCCTGGTGGCCGCGCCGATCCTGGTCGGGGCGCTCTCCCCGTGGATCGACCCGCACCGCCAGTACCTGGTGATGGCCGTACTCCCGCTCACCGCAGCGGTGTTCCTCTCGCTGCTGCCCGAGCCGACGCTCCACGAGGCCCCCGAAGCCGCCGCGGGCCGGGCGTCCGCGAAGACCGCCTCGGCGCCGCTCCTGACGCTCTACGCCTTCGAGTTCGTCTTCGTCTTCGCGACGGTCATCTCCTTCCCCTACCTCATCGCCCTCGCCGAGCAGCGCCTGCCCGGCGTGGACGGCACCACCACCGGCGTGCTCTTCGCCCTGCCGCACCTGTGCTACCTGGTGTTCGCCTCCCGCACCCACCGGGCGTTCGACTCCCGTCCGCACACCGGCATCGCGCTCGGCTTCGGCTTCGTCGCGCTCGGTCTGGCCGGGCACGCCGTCGCGTACTCGCTGCCCGTGTTCATCGCCGTCCGGCTGCTGCTCGGGGCCGGGCTCACCCTGGGCCTCGTCTGCCTCGCCGTGCTCGCCGCCGGCGCCGCCAAGGGTCGCCCGCCCGGCCGGATGTTCGGCACCCTCGAACTCGTCTCGAAGGGTGGCGCCGTCGCCGCCGGCGCCGTCGCCGCGCTGGCCAACGGACGGTTCGGCGCCGCCGCCCCCGTGGTGGCCGGAACCGCCGCCGCCCTGCTGGCCGCCGTCGCGGCCACCGCCCTCACCCTCCCGTCCCTCCGCCAGCGCTGGAGTCGCCGATGACCGCCGAGCAGATGACCACCGCGCAGCCGACCACCACGCAGCCGACCAGCGCGCAGCCGACCACCGGGCAGCCGACCATCGGACAGACGACGGGCGCGCATACCACTGCCGAACGGACCACTGCCGAACGGGCCACTGCCGTACGGACGTCCGCCGGCCAGCCGGCCCGCGAGCCCGACCCGCGCGAGGCCGTGAACCACGAACTGCCCACCTCCGACGAGGTGGTGGCCCACACCCTGCTGAACTGCCTGCTGCGCGAGGTCTCCGGCCCCGAGCACCAGACCGCCGCCGACGGCGGCCGCCTGCTGCTGCGCCTGCCCCGCCGCGGCGCCCTGCTGCGGGTCGCCCTGCGCCGCACCTCGCTGCTCGGCGCGCACCGCTTCACCGGGCCCGTCGAGGTCGAACGGGACGGCGACTGGGCCGTGTTGGGCTGGCCGGAGCTGGCCGAGTACGTCCGGGACGAACTGGAGCTGCGCACCGGCACGGTCAACGAGGAGTTCCTCGCCCAGGTGGCGTCCAGCCACCACGGCGTCCGCCAGGGTCTGGAGCGCCGCCCGGCCGCCGGATCCGACCGCTACCTGGAGTCCGAGCAGGCCCTGCTGTTCGGCCACCGCTTCCACCCGGCCCCCAAGTCCCGTTCCGCCGCCCGCGGCGACTGGCGCCGCTACGCCCCGGAGTCCCGCGCCGACTTCCGGCTGCGCCACCTCGCGGTCCGTGCCGAGCTGCTGGCCGAGGAGTCGCTGGACGGGAGCGCCACCGCCCTGCTCGACGGCCTCGGCGAGGTGCCGGACGGCTACCGGCTGCTGCCCGCCCACCCCTGGCAGTACCAACTCATCGGCGACCAACCGCTGTTGCGCAAGGCCATGGCCAGGGGCGACGTCCTCGACCTCGGCCCGCGCGGCGAGCGCTTCACCGCCACCGCCTCGGTGCGCACCCTGCACGGCGCCGGCGCCTTCCTGAAGTTCAGCCTCAACGTGCGCATCACCAACTGCCTGCGCAAGAACGCGGCTTACGAACTCACCGGCGCCGTCGCGCTCACCCGGCTGCTCGCACCGGCGCTCGCCGACCTCGCCCGGCGCTTCCCCGACACGGCGATGCTCCGCGAACCGGCCTTCCGCACCCTCGCCCTGCCCGGCCCCGACGGCCACCCCGACCGGGCGCTGTACGAGGGCTTCGGCCTGATCGTCCGCGAGGGCTTCGCCGGCGTGCTGCGCCCCGGCACCACCCCGCTGCTCGCGGCCGCCGTCGCCGACGAACACCCGACCAGCTCCGCGCACATCTCCCGCCTGCTGGAAGCCGGTTCGGGCGGCGGCGCGGACGGCGCGGCGGCGCTCGACTGGTGGCGCGCCTACCTGCGGCTGCTCGTCCCGCCGGTCCTGGCCGCCTACTTCGACCACGGCGTGGTGCTGGAGCCCCACCTGCAGAACGTGCTCGTGGGCGTGGACGCCACCGGGCACCCCGTCCAGGTGCTCTTCCGCGACCTGGAGGGCACCAAGCTCGTCCCCGAGCACAACGCCGACATCCTCGCCGCCCTCCCGCCCGAGGTGGCCGGCCCGATGACGTACGACGCCGAGCGCGGCTGGGACCGCGTGGTCTACTGCCTGCTGGTCAACCACGTCTCCGAGCTGCTCGCCGCCCTCGCGGACCGCCACCCGGAGCTGGAGTGCGCGCTGTGGCAGGCCGTCCGGGACACCCTGGAGGAGTACGCCGCCGCCCACGGCTGCCCGCCCCGGCTGCGCGCCCTGCTCGCCGGTGTCCCGCTGCCCGCCAAGGCCAACCTGCTGACCCGCTGGGAGCGCAAGGCCGACCGCGAGGCCGGCTACGTCCGGCTGCCCTCCCCGCTGGCCGGCTCCGTCCTCGCCGAGGCCGCCCGCATGCCCGTCCGCCTTCACGCCGGGAGCACCGCCCGATGACCGAGACCGTCCGCAGCCATGTCGCCGCCCTCGCGTCCGACGAACTACCCGCCTACGTCTACGACCTGGCCGCGCTGCGCGAGCACTCCGCCGCCGTCCGGGCCGCGCTGCCCGAGCGGGTAGAGCTGTATTACGCCGCCAAGGCCAACCCGGAGACGCCGCTGCTCATCGCGCTGCGCGACGCGGTCGACGGCTACGAGGTCTCCAGCGGCGGCGAGTTGGCGCACGTTCGGGCCGCCGTGCCGGACGCGCCGCTGGCCTTCGGCGGGCCGGGCAAGACCCCGGCCGAGATCGCCGCCGCGGTGACGGCCGGGGTGCACCGCTGGCACGTGGAGAGCGAGCAGGAGCTGCACCGGCTCGCCGCCGTGCTCGCGGAGCAGCCGGGGGCGGTCGTCGACGTGCTGCTGCGGGTCAACCTGGCGGTCACCACGGACGCGCTCGACGCGGTGCCGCTCGCGATGGGCGGACGGCCCACGCCGTTCGGCCTGGACCCGGAGCAGGCCGAGGAGTGCGTCCGCCTGCTCACCGGCGACGGCCCGCTGGGGCGGCAGCTGCGCCTGCGCGGCGTGCACGCCCACCTGGCGAGCGGCCTCGACGCGGCGGAGCAGCTGTCGGTCGCTGCGCAGATCGTCGCCTGGTCGGCCGCGCTCGCCGAACGGCACGGCTTCCCGCTCGACGAGGTCAACATCGGCGGCGGGATGGCCGTGGACTACGAGGACCCGGCCGCGCGATTCGACTGGAAGGCCTTCGGCGAGGGGCTGGCCGGACTGCTCGACGCCCACCCCGCGCTCACCCTGCGGATCGAACCGGGCCGGGCGCTGACCGCCCACTGCGGCTGGTACGCGACCGAGGTGCTGGACGTGAAGCGGAGCCACGGCGAGGACTTCGCGGTGGTCCGCGGCGGCACCCACCACCTGCGCACCCCGGTGACCCGGGGGCACTCCCAGCCCTTCGCGGTGCTCCCGGTGGACCTGTGGCCGCACCCGTGGCCGCGCCCCGCCGTGACCACCGGCCTCGCCACCCTGGCCGGGCAGCTCTGCACCCCGAAGGACGTCCTCGCCCGCGCGGCCGACGGCGCGGCAGGGCTGCGGGCGGCGGACCGCGTGCTGTTCGCCATGGCGGGCGCGTACGCCTGGAACATCTCGCACCACGAGTTCCTGATGCACCCTCGCCCGGGCTTCCACTACCTGGGCGGGTGACCCAGGACAACGAACAGATGACAACCGACAGCTGACAGATTTCGAAATCTGTCAGCTGTCATCTGTCGGTTGTCATCTGTCGGCCGTCAGCCGCTCGCGGCTCCCCGTCCGCCGCCGCCCCCTTCCCGCTCTCGTGGGAGAGTGGTACTCAGCGAAGGGAGCGCGAACGTGCTGATGGACAAGGTGGCGGAGATACTCGCCGAGGCATCGGCCGAGGCGGTGGAGCCGCGCTTCCGGGCGCTGGCCGCCGGCGAGGTGATGGAGAAGGCGCCCGGCGAGGTCGTGACGATCGCCGACCGCGAGGCCGAGGCCATCATCGCCCGCCGCCTGCACGAGCTGCTGCCGGTCCCCGTGGTCGGCGAGGAGGCCGTCGCCGCCGACCCCTCACTCGCCCGGGCGCTGCACGACGAACCCGCCGCCTGGCTGGTCGACCCGGTCGACGGCACCGCCAACTTCGTCGCCGGCCGCCCCGAGTACGCCGTGATGTGCTCCCTCGTCCGCAGCGGCCGCACCGTGGCCTCCTGGATCTGGCAGCCCGCCACCGCCACCGCCTACCGCGCCGAGCTGGGCTCCGGTGCCTGGCGCGACGGCGAACGCCTCACCCGCCCGCCGGCACCGCGGGACGCCGCCGAGCTGCGCGGTTCGGTGAAGAGCCGCTTCCTCGACCCCGAGCACCGCCGCCGCCTGCTGGCCAACGCCACGGCCTTCGGCGAGGTCTCCCCCGGCCGGCACGCCGCCGGGATCGAGTACCCCGACGTGATCGAGGGCCGCTTCGACTTCCTCCTCTACTGGCGCACCCTCCCCTGGGACCACGCCCCCGGCTCCCTCCTCGTCACCGAGGCCGGCGGCATCTCCGCCCGCCTGGACGGCACCCCGTACCGCCCCGAAGCCCCCGGCTGCGAGGACGGCCTCCTGGTCGCAGCCGATCCCCACACCTGGGAGCTCGCCCACAAGGTCCTCCTGGGCACCTGACCCGCCCGGCGCGCCCGGCCTCCGCCGTACAGGCCCGCGCGACGCCCGCACGGGCCCACCAAACGCCCGTACAGGCCGACGTGGCTCTTCCGTACGGCGCCCCGGGGGGCGCCGCGCTAGCCCGCCCGCTCCCCCGCCACCTTGCGGCCCGCCCCCACCACCTCGCGCAGCAGCGTCCCGACCTCCCCCACCGTCGTGTGCGGGTTCAGCAGCGTCAGCTTCAGCCGCACCCGTCCCGGCCCGTCCCCCGGCAACTCGGTACGCCCGACCACCGCCCGCCCGCTGCGCAGCAGCAGCCGCCGCAGCCGACCGTTCATCTCGTCCAGCGCCGCCCCGTCCGTCACGCCCGGCGGACGGTAGCGGAAGAGGACGGTGGTGAGCACGGGGTCGGCGTGCAGTTCCAGGGAGGGGTCGGCACGGACGGCGTCGGCGGCGGCGCGGGCGAGGTCGTGACAGGCGTCGACGAGGCGGCCGAGGCCGTCGCGACCGAGGGTGCGCAGGGTGACGGCGAGTTTGAAGGCGTCGGCCCGGCGGGTGGTGCGCAGGGAGCGGCCGAGCAGGCTCGGGTAGCCGGCCTGCTCGTCGTCGACCGGGTTGAGGTACTCGGCGCGGCGGGCGAGCGAGACGTACGTCTCGGCGCGACGCACCAGGAACACCCCGGCGGCGGCCGGCTGCCAGCCGAGCTTGTGCCAGTCGAGGGAGACCGAGTCGGCGCGGGCGATGCCGTCGAGCAGCGGCGCCAGCCGGTCGGAGAGCAGCGCCCCGCCGCCGTACGCGGCGTCGACGTGCAGCCAGGCACCGTAGCGGCGGGCGAGGTCGGCGGCGGCGGTCAGCGGGTCGACGGCTCCGGTGTCGGTGGTTCCGGCGGTGGCGACGACGGCGATCGGGGTCCGCCCGGCCCAGCCGGCCTCCGCCAGGGACCGCTCCAACTCCTCCTCCCGCATCCGGAGTTGCCGGTCGACGGGGACGGAGAGGACGGCCCGCTCGCCGAGCCCGAGGAGTGCGGCGGCGCGCTGGACGGAGAAGTGCGCGGCCTCGGAGGCGAGGATGCACGGCCGGACGCCCTCCGGGATCCCGTCCAGCTCCACGATGCCGTCGAGCTTCTGGTCGCGCGCCAGCATGAGCCCCATCAGGTTGGACTCGGTGCCGCCGGAGGTGAGGACCCCGGCGGAGCGCTGCGGATCGTAGCCGACCAGCCCGGCGAGTTCGGCGAGCAGCGCGGTCTCCAGTGCCGTGGCGGCGGGGGCCTGGTCCCAGGAGTCCTGCGACGGGTTGAGGGCGCTCACCGCGAGGTCGGCCGCGGCGGCGACGGCGAGCGGCGGGCAGTGCAGGTGGGCGGCGCAGGCCGGGTCGGCGGGGTCGGCGGCTCCGTAGGCGAGGAGTTCGGTGAGCCGGGCGAGCGCGCCGCGGCCGCCGGTGGCGGCCAGGGCGTCGGCGACCAGTGCGGCGATCTCGGCGGGACTGCCGGCCGGCAGCGGTCCGGAGCGCATGGCGATGCCCGTGTCGAGCGCGTCGAGGACGGTGGCCAGCAGTGGCCCGAGCGCCCCGGGCCCGGCTGCGCCGCCGGCCAGGGCGTCCGACGCGACCTCGCCCCCCGGCATGCCGATCGGACCGGGCCCGGGGCCGCTCACCGCTCCGCCCGCCACGCACCACCCGCAGCCGACCCCGCTGCCGACCCCGACGGCGGGGCAGCGGACCCGGACACGGCCCCGGACCCGGGCTCGGACCCGGCCCCGGCCCCGCGCTCGGACCCGGACACGAACGCGATCGCGTCGGCGAGCCGCTCCAGCACGGCCGCCACCTGCTCGTCCGTGACGGTGAGCGGCGGGAGCAGCCGCAGGACCGCGTCGTGGCGCCCGCCGAGTTCGACGATCAGACCGCGCGTCAGGCACGCCTCCCGCACCCGTACGGCGAGCGCCGGATCGGCCGGCCGGGCCCCGCAGGCGTCGGGCTCGGCCGTCGGGTCGACCAGTTCGACGCCGATCATCAGCCCCCGGCCGCGCACGTCGCCGATCACCGGCAGTTCGCCCGCGAGGTCGCGCAGCCGGGCCGCCATCCGGTCGCCGACGACGGCCGCCCGCTCGGCCAGCCCGTGCGCCGCGACGTAACGGAGGGTCGCCGCCCCGGCGGCCATGGCGAGGGTGTTGCCGCGGAAGGTGCCGGTGTGGGCGCCGGGACGCCAGCCGTCGTAGTCCTCGCGGTAGACGACGACGGCGAGCGGCAGGCTGCCGCCGATGGCCTTGGAGAGCACCATCGCGTCCGGGACGATGCCGCTGTGCTCGATCGCCCACATCGCGCCGGTGCGGCCGACCCCGGTCTGCACCTCGTCCACGATCAGCGGGATGCCGCGTTCGGCGGTGATCCGGCGCATCGCGCGCAGCCAGCCGTCGGGCGCGGGGACGACGCCGCCCTCGCCCTGGACGGCCTCCAGGACCATCGCGGCGGGGGGCACCACGCCGCCCGACGGGTCGTCCAGCAATCGCTCGACGTAGGTGACGGCGAGATCGGCACCCGCGTCGCCGCCGACCCCGAACGGGCAGCGGTAGCCGTACGGGTAGGGCAGCCGGACGACCTCGCCGCAGCTCGGCAGCGGCTCCTTGACGGCGACGTTGCCGGTGAGCGCGAGGGCGCCGGCGGTCATGCCGTGGTACCCGCCGGTGAAGGCGAGCGCGCCGGTGCGGCCGGTCGCGGTCTGCATCAGTTTGAGCGCGGCCTCGATGGCGTCCGTGCCGGCCGGACCGCAGAAGTGCACCCGGGCGCGGCTCGCGAACCCGGCCGGGAGGCTGTCGAACAGCGCGCTGGTGAAGTCGTCCTTCTCCGCGGTGGCGAGGTCGAGCAGGTGCAGCGGGGCGCCGCTGTCGAGGGTGCGGCGGATGGCCTCCAGCACCACCGGGTGGTTGTGGCCGAGGGCGAGCGTGCCGGCG
This sequence comes from Kitasatospora sp. NPDC085464, assembly GCF_044541955.1. Taxonomy (NCBI): domain Bacteria; kingdom Bacillati; phylum Actinomycetota; class Actinomycetes; order Kitasatosporales; family Streptomycetaceae; genus Kitasatospora; species Kitasatospora sp. NPDC085464. Next base: position 32,234 of record NZ_JBITTM010000013.1, on the reverse strand, counting down.
CCGGAGAGGCAGTCCAGGTAGCGCCGCCCGTCGGCGCCCTCGACGGTCATGCCGTTGGCACGGACCGGGACGATCGGGAAGGAGCGGGCGTACGTTCTGGCGGCGGACTCGCGGACGCGCTGGCGACGCAGGATGGCCTCACCGGCGGCCGGGGCCGGGGTTCCGGAGGCGGCCTGGGCAGGTACGGCAGCGAGCGACACGACAGACCCCCAGGGGAAGTTAGGTAAGCCTAACTTTATCGCTCCCGACCTGGCGGAATGCCCGCAGGGCACCGAGAACCACCCGAGCGGGTGAACTTCCGCCCGATACCGCCCCACACCCTCCGCCGAGCCCCCGGTCCCTCCAACGAGCGTCGCGCCGAAAGGTCACGCGCCCCGTTCCCTGGATCGCCGCCGCCCGTCGCGCGTCCCCGTCGCCCGTCTCCGGCTACCGCCAGCGCCACCGCCATCACGGATTCGCCTTCCAGCGGTAGCACAGCTCCGGCCGCCCGACGTTGCCGTACTGCGGCTCCCGCACCGCCCGCCCGGTGTCCACCAGGTGCTCCAGGTAGCGCCGAGCGGTGATCCGCGAGACCCCCGCGGCGGTTCCGGCGGCCGCCGCCGACAGCCCGGTCGCGGCCTCCCTGAGCACCGAGGCGACGGTGTCCAGGGTGGGCGCGCTCAGCCCCTTCGGCAGCGCGCTGCGCTCGGGGGTCCGGAGCAGGGCGAGCGCCTGGTCGACCTCGTCCTGCCCGGTGGCCTCGCCGGTCCGCCCGAGGCTGTCCCGGTACCGGGCGTAGCGCTCCAGCCGGTCGTGCAGGGCGGCGGCGCTGAACGGTTTCAGCAGGTACTGAACGACCCCGGCCGAGACCGCCTGCCGGACCATCGCGAGGTCGCGCGCCGAGGTCACCGCGATGACGTCGGTGGTGTGGCCGGCGGCGCGCAGCGTGCGGCACAGCTGCAGCCCGTGGCCGTCCGGCAGGTAGAGGTCGAGGAGGGTGAGGTCGACGGGGGTCCCGGCGGCGCGGGCCCGGTCCAGGAAGCGCAGCGCGTCGGCGCAGCTGTGGACGGTGCCGACGGCGCGGAAGCCGGGTTCGCGCTCGACGTACAGGGTGTGCGCGGCGGCCGCCACCGGGTCGTCCTCGACGACCAGCACGGAGATCCCCGCGGGATCCGCTCCACGGTACGGGGTCATGCCAGGGCCTCCTCGGGCTCGCGGCCTCCCGGCTCCCGCCGCTCTCCGCATTCCACCGGTTCCCCCGGTTCCGCGCGTTCCCCCGGCTCCCGCCGGTCCTGCGGCCGACCTGCCAGCGGCAGCCGGACCGTCAGCACCGCGCCGCGCTCGCGCCCGACCTCGACGGTGCCGCCGTTGCGCCGGGCGGCCTGGGCCACCAGCGCCAGGCCGAGGCCGTGCCCGCGGCCGTCCTGCTTGGTGCTCCACCCGCGCCGGAACACGTCCTCGACGGCCGAGGGGTCGATGCCCGCGCCGGTGTCGGCGACCCGCAGCAGCAGGCAGTCGCCCTCCCCGCTCACGCCGGAACCCGTACCCACGCCGGAGCCCGTACCCGCGCCCGCGCCCGCGCCCGCACGGGAAACCGCAGAAACCGCACCGGCGCCGGTGCCCGGGGCTCCGCCGCGCTCGATCCGCGCCGTGACGGTCACCTCCGGCGGGGCGGTGCTCTGCGCGGCCCCGGCGATGGCGGCGTCCACGGCGTTGTCGACCAGGTTGCCGAGCACGGTGATCAGGTCCCGGGCGGAGAGTCCGGGCGGGAGCACCCCGTCGTCGATCCTGCTGTCCTCGGTGAGGGTCAACTCCACGCCCCGCTCGGCTGCTTGGGCGGCCTTGCCGAGCAGCAGCGCGGCCAGGACCGGCTCGCTCACCGCCGCGACCACCCGGTCGGTGAGCTGCTGGGCCAGTTCGAGTTCGGCGGTGGCGAACTCCACCGCCTGTTCGTGGCGGCCGAGTTCGATCAGCGAGACGACCGCGTGCAGCCGGTTGGCGGCCTCGTGCGCCTGGGCGCCGAGCGCCTCGGTGAAACCGCGCACGGAGTCCAACTCGCCACTGAGCGACTGAAGTTCGGTGTGATCCCGGAGGGTGACCACCCGGCCGAGGCCGGTGCCGATGATGGAGGTGTTGAGCACCACGACCCGTTCGGCGGTCAGGTGCACCTCGTCCCGGGCCGGCTCCTCGCCCAGGACGGCCACCACCAGCGCCTCCGGCAGGTCCAGCTCCGCCATCGGCCGTCCGTCCAAGTCGCCGGTCAGGCCCAGCAGTTCGCGAGCGGCGTCGTTGCACAGCACGACCCGGTGCGAGCGGTCGAGCAGGACCAGCCCCTCGCGCACCGAGTGCAGCGTGGCCTGGTGGTACTCGTACAGGTGACTGAGCTCGTCCGGCCCCATGCCGTGAGTGTGCCGCCGCAGCCTGGAGTTGGCGAGGTAGGTGCCGGCGCCGCCGAGCGCGAGCGCGGCCACCGCCACCCCGACCAGGGCCATCAGCGGACCGCTGAGCTGCGCGGAGATCGACTCGACGGTGCGGCCCGCGCTGACCAGTGCGACCACCCGGTGCCGGTCGTCCCACACCGGTGTGACCACCCGGACCGACGGGCCGAGCGTGCCGGTGTACGTCTCGCTGCGGGTCTGCCCGGCGAGCGCCCAGTCGATGTGCCCGAGGTAGCGCTTGCCGATCTGCTCGGGCAGCGGGTGGGTCCAGCGCACGCCGTCGGTGTCCATGACGGTGATGAAGGAGACCCCGCTGTCCGTCCGCACCTGCTCGACGTACGGCTGGAGCACCGCGGTCGGGTCCGGGCCGGTGACGGCGGACCGGACGGACGGCGAGTCGGCGACGGCGTGGGCGACCGCGGTCACCTCACGGCGGGCCGCGTCCTCGTTCCGGTCGGCGGTGAAGAGGTACGCCAGCACCGCGCCGCCCGCGACCACGGCGGCGACGATCACCACCTGGACGACGAACAGCTGCCCGGCCAGACTGCGGACCAGCCGCCGGGGCAGGCGGCGGGGCAGCCGCCGAGGCAGTCGGCGGGCGGGGCCGGACGACCGGAGCGGACCGAGCGCGGGGAACCGGGGGAGCCGACGGCGCGAGGTCGTGGGGGCGGTGCGCTCGGACATGCCAGCCAGTGTGCACCACGGGCGGCGCGGGCGACCCGGGTGCGTCGACCGTGAACTCTATGAACGCAAACGTGACCCCCGTCACGTTCCGGCCCATAGTCGGAGCGGCCCACCACCCGGGGCCGCCAGGACTGCAGGGCGAAGGAGCCGCAGATGTCGATCGCTGGAGCCGCAACGGCGGGGGGACCCAGACGCAAGGACCGGACCCACTACCTCTACCTCGCCGTGATCGCTGCGGTGATCGCGGGCGTGGTGGTCGGGCTGGCCGCCCCCGGCTTCGCCGTGGAGCTCAAGCCGGTCGGCACCGGCTTCGTCAACCTGATCAAGATGATGATCAGCCCGGTGATCTTCTGCACCATCGTGCTGGGCATCGGCTCGGTGACCAAGGCGGCGAAGGTCGGCAAGGTCGGCGGCCTGGCGCTCGGCTACTTCCTCGCCATGTCGACCGTCGCGCTGGCCATCGGCCTGGTCGTCGGCAACCTGCTGGAGCCCGGCGGCGGGCTGCACCTGACCGCCGCGCTCGCCAAGTCCGGCCACGCCCAGGCCGCGGCCGGCGGCGCCCAGTCGACCACCGACTTCCTGCTCGGGATGATCCCCGACACCATGTTCTCCGCCCTCACCCAGGGCAAGGTGCTGCAGACCCTGCTGGTCGCCCTGCTCGCCGGATTCGCCCTGCAGGCGATGGGACCGGCCGGTGCCCCGGTGCTGCGCGGGATCGAGCACGTGCAGCGGCTGGTCTTCCGGGTCATGGCGATGATCATGTGGGTCGCGCCGATCGGCGCCTTCGGGGCGATGGCGGCCGTGGTGGGGGCCACCGGCACGGCCGCGCTGAAGAGCCTCGCCGTCATCATGATCGGCTTCTACCTGACCTGCGCGCTGTTCGTCGTGGTGGTACTGGGCACGCTGCTGCGCCTGGTCGCCGGGGTCAACGTGTTCGCGCTGCTGAGGTACCTCGGCCGCGAGTTCCTGCTCATCCTCTCCACCTCCTCCTCCGAGAGCGCCCTGCCCCGCCTGATCGCCAAGATGGAGCACCTGGGCGTCAGCCGCCCCGTCGTCGGCATCACCGTGCCGACCGGCTACAGCTTCAACCTCGACGGCACCGCGATCTACCTGACCATGGCCTCGATCTTCATCTCCGAGGCGATGGACAAGCCGATGTCGATCGGCGAGCAGCTCTCGCTGCTGGTGTTCATGGTGATCGCGAGCAAGGGCGCGGCCGGCGTCACCGGTGCGGGCCTGGCCACCCTCGCGGGCGGCCTGCAGTCGCACAAGCCCGCGCTGGTGGACGGGGTCGGCCTGATCGTCGGCATCGACCGCTTCATGTCCGAGGCCCGGGCACTCACCAACTTCGCGGGCAACGCCGTCGCGACCGTCCTCATCGGCCACTGGACCGGCGAGCTGGACGCCGAGCGCGCCCGCCGGGTGCTGGCCGGCGAGGTGCCGTTCGACGAACTGACCCTGGTCGACGGCCACGGCGCCGGGAGCCCGGTGGCTGAGGGCGAACCCGCGAACGCCCCCGAGGCGGTCCCCGCCCGGGGAGCCGAACCCGCCGCCGTCTGACAGCGGCCGCCCCACTCCCCCGGTCCGGCGCCACCCACCAACCCCCGGAAACGGCGCCGGGCCGGGGGCCTTCCGCTCCGTGCGGCTCGGCCCCGATGCGGCCGGAACGCGGCTCCCACGGGCCCGACCGCCCTCACAGCTCCTGCGAGCCGCCGATCCCCCAGGCCACCCCGCTCGCCGGATCCTCCAGCGCGACGTGCAGGTGGTGCAGCCCGGCCGACGGCTCCTGCCAGGTGAAGCAGCGCATCCGGGCCACCAGCGCGTTCACCTCACCCGACTCCGGCCCGTCCGCCCCGGCCATCGCGGCCAGTGCCCGCCACAGCCCCAGCCGACCGTGAGCACAGCCCTGCGTCCGGCCGACGGCCGCGGCCCGCACCAGCGCCGGGTAGACCAGCGCGAACGGCAGGTGCCCGCCGACCACCCGTCGCCCCCGGGCCAGCTGGGCCGCCGCCAGCGGGGCCTGGCCGCGGACACAGACCGCCTCCGCCCACGGCGCCAGTGCGCCCAGCTCGGCCAGCGCCCGGGTGACCCGCCGACCGGCGGGCCGAGCGTCCGCCCGCGTCCCCGACGCCGGGAGCTCCACCGCACCGAGGCCCTCCCGGCTGGGCGGCAGGGTCAGCAGCGCGCTCCGCGCACCTCCGCCGGGCAGGTACTCCCGCACCCGCGCCGACTCCTCCCACCCCGAGGCCTCCCACGGCTCCAGCCGCATCGGCACGCCTTCCGGATCGGGCTCGGCCCCGTACGAGAGGTCCTCCCCGAGCAGCACCCGGGTGTGCGCGACCAGCCGGCGCACCAGGGGCGGGCCGAGGAGCGGGGCCAGCCGCAGCCACGAGTGCCGGGTCGCCAGCACCTCCCAGAGCGGACCGGCGTCGTGGTCGGCCACCCCGGCGACCGTCCCCTCGCCGCCGTCCCGGTCGAACAGCCGGACGGCCAGCTCGGGCGGCGCCGCGTAGGCGATCAGGTGGCCGAGCGGCGCCGTCAGGGCCGCCGCGGTCTCCTCCCCGGCTTCGACCACGGCGGCCGCCCGGCCCTGCCGGTAGGCGGCGAGCAGCTCGTGCCAGCGGCCGTCCTCGGCCAGGGCGCGCAGGCGGTGGTCCTCGTACGTGATCACGATTTTCAGCGTACGGGCCGGGGCGGCGCATCAGCTGACTTGCCGTCAGTTCGGTGCGTCGGGCCACCGCACGGCGGACGGGAGCGGCGGGCAGGAAGGCGGCGGACGGCGGTGGCGGGCAGGAGGAGCGGCGAGTGGCGGGGCGGGCGGCGGTGGCGGGGGCGGGCGGCGGTGGCTGGGGCGGGCGGCGGTGGCTGGGGCGGGCGGCGGTGGCTGGGACCGCCTCATCCGCACCCCCGCTCGCGCTCCCGTTCGACCACGGCACGCAGCCGTCCGTGGGCGCGACGGCGGGTGACGGCCAGGGTGCTGCGGTGCAGCCCCAGCAGCTCGGCGGCCTCGTCGACGCTGTAGCCGTCGAGGTCGACCAGCGCCACCGCGCGGGCCTGCTTGGCGGTCAGGAAGCCCAGCAGCCGGACCACCTCCCAGCGCGCCTGCAACTCGGCCATCCCGCCGGCCCGGGGACCGGACGCCGCGCGGTCCCGCCCGGCCGCGTCACCCGGCTCCGGCACCTCGGGCACCGGGACCCTCCGCCGCTCCTGGCGCCACTGGTCGCGCAGGATGTTCACCATCGTGGTGAACGCGTAGGCGTACGGCTGCGGATGACCGAGGAAGCGCTCAGGCCGGCGGGCGATCCGCAGGTAGGCGTCGTGGACGACGTCCCCGGCGGCGAGCGGACTTCCGGTGAGCGACACGGCCGCCTGCTGGAGCCGGGGCAGCAGATCGGTGAACACCCGGTTGAACTCCGCCGATTGTCCGCCGCTCCCGCACGAACCGAAGCCCTTCGCCGGCCCGCCGCCGACTCGTCGACCGCTGCAATCCGCCATGCCGCCCTCCCCGGACACCGGCACCCCGAACGCCCGATCGGGCCTGGCCACAGCCCGATCCGACCCGCTTGTGACGCAGATCACATCATAGTTCGTCGTCTCACTGTTCGCAGTCATTCGTGTGCAACACGTCACCAGCCTTACGGGGAACGGGACTTCACCTCCACCCGGACATCCGGACGGCCGGGGCGCTCCGCCCGACGAGAACCGTTCAGCAAGGAGAACCACCGTGCGAGGTTGCATCGCCAGGAAGATCGCCACGTTCGGGATGGCCACCGCGGCCGCCCTCGGCACGCTCGGAATCGCCGCCCCGCCGGCCGCGGCGGCGCCCGCCCCGGACCAGAGCATCACGCCGGGCTCCGTCCCGGCGTCGAACACCATCGCCGCCGCGCCCTACCACTGCGTCATCACCGCGAACTACGGCTGGCGCTGGGAGGGCTACTGCCACGTCTACTCCGGCCAGCTGCGCACCGTCACCTACTGCGCCAACGGCACGCACACCACCGGTCTGTGGATCGGTGCGCGGCCGGAGGCGTGGGCCGTCTGGGGCAACTGCCCGGGGTCCAGCTGGACGAAGATCGTCTTCCAGTGGCGCGGCTGATCGGCGCACCCCGGCACGGGCGACCGCCCGCGGAGTGAGGGCGGCGGACGGCGGGTGACAGCGGACGGGTGACAGATGACAACTTTCAACATCTGTTCGCTGTCATCTGTCATCTGTCCGCCGCCGGCTGTCGGCTGTCGGCTGTCGGCTGCCACCCGCCGTCCGCACGCCCGCCTCACCCGAACCCCACCGGCGCCGCGTCCGCGATGAGCCGGGCCGCGCGCAGGCGGCCCGCGTGCTCGACCAGGTTGATCAGCACTTCCTTCCCCGACGACCGGCGGCGCGCGTCGCAGAGCAGCACGGGCGTACCGCCGTCCAGATCCAGCGCGCGGGCGACCTCGGCCGGACCGAACTCCCGGGCTCCGGCGAAACGATTCACCGCGACCACGAACGGGATGCCCCGGTGCTCGAAGAAGTCGACGGCCGGGAAGCAGTCGGTCAGGCGGCGGGTGTCGGCGAGCACCACCGCACCCAGGGCTCCCTGAGCCAGTTCGTCCCAGAGGAACCAGAACCGGTCCTGCCCCGGGGTGCCGAAGAGGTAGACCGCCAGACCCTCCCGGATGGTGATCCGCCCGAAGTCCATCGCCACCGTCGTGGTGCTCTTGCGCTCCACGCCGTCGAGGTCGTCCACCCCGCGCCCGGCCTCGGTCAGCCGCTCCTCGGTGCGCAGCGGCCGGATCTCGCTGACGGAACCGACCAGTGTCGTCTTGCCGACCCCGAAGCCGCCCGCCACCAGGATCTTGAGCGCGAGCACGGTGTCGTCCGGGTCCCCCGCCGCGCACGGCCCGATCCGGCGGGACGGGTGAGACGGGCGGTGCGAGCCGGACGGGCCGGACGGGCGGGACCGTTCGGTCCGGTGGTCAGAGTGCGCGGAGTCCATGGATGACCTCCTGGAGGATGCGCTCGTCGGGGAGCAGGGCGGGCGGGACGGGACGCTTGACCCGGATGAGCCCGGCCGCCAGCAGGTCGCCGAGCAGTACCCGCACGACACCCACCGGCAGGTCGAGTTCGGCGGCGAGTTCGGCCACGGACAGCGGGGTGCCCCGGCACAGCGCGACGATGCGTGCCTGTTCGGGGCCGGCCGGCGGCTCGGGCGCGTCCGGGGCGAGCGCCGGATCGGGCGGGTCGCTGACGACCACGGCGATCAGGTCGAGCTGCTGCTGGCCGGCCCCGGTGCGCCCCCGGGTCATGGTGTACGGACGGACCAACGGGCCGGCCTCGTCGTCGTACCAGCGGGCCCGGTGGGCGGCGGCGAGCGGGTTGCGGGGGTGCGGACCGGGGTCGGCCCGCGGGTGTTCGGGATGTAGCCCGGCCGGCGGCCCCTCGGGGGACGGTCGGGGCACCCGGCTCACCAGCCGTCCGCCGCTCGCGGCGGGGTGCTCAGGTGCTCGCCGACCCGGCGGACCAGTCTGGACATCTCGAAGGCGATCAGCCCGAGGTTGGCCCGGGCGGTGGCGAAGACGGCCAGGCAGGTGCCCTCCCCGGCCGCCGCGACCAGCAGGTAGCCGCCCTCCAACTCGACCATGGTCTGGCGGACTTCGCCCGCGTCGAAGTGCCGGCCGGCGCCCTTGGCCAGGCTGTGGAAGCCGGAGGCGACGGCGGCCAGGTGCTCGCCGTCCTCGCGCGGCAGTCCGGCCGAGGTGCCCATGGCCAGTCCGTCGGCGGAGAGCATCACGGCGAAGCGGACCTCGGGCGCTCGCTTGACCAACTCGTCCAGGAGCCAGTTCAGTTCTCCTGCGCGGTGGGTGGTGCCGATCACGGTCGCTCTCCTTCGGGTCGGGGTGGGGACAGGGGGCCGCGCGGGTCCGGTGGCGGGGGGAGGTCGGCGGGCTGCCGGGCGGCGGGTCGGTCGGTGGACGGGTCGTGCGGTCCACCGCCGGCGTGCAGGCCGCGTGCCCACCCGTTCCGGAAGACCGCCATCGTCGCCCGCGCCGCCTCGGGGCTACGGCCCGCACGGCCACGGCCCTCGGAACTGCCGGCTGCGGGGCCCGCCCCCGGTGCCGGGGCAGGATCTGCGGTGCCGGCGGAGGCCCTGCGACGGGTGCGCGGTCCCGGTCCCGGTCCCGCCGGGGCCTCGCGCAGCTGCGGTGCGAGGCTCGCCTGGCGGGTCCGGCGCGGCAACTCCTCGGGCCCCGGGTCGAGTCGGCGATCGCCGGAACCCTGAGCTGATCCCGAAGCCGAACCCGGATCCGAACCCGGCACCGTCACCGAACGCGAACCCGAACCCGGATCCGGGTGGTACGACCGTGGCGGCCCGGGCTGCGGACGGACGGCGGCACCCGGGCCCTCGTCCGCAGCCGGGCCGACCATCCGGGCACTCGATGCCCGGAAGGGGGTGCGCCGCACCGGCCCGGGGTCGTTCCCCCGGACGCCGAACGGCAGCTGCGCCCCACCCTCCGGCGGCGGCCCACCCACCGCCGGAAGTCCTTCGTGGCCCGCGTCGCGCGGGCGGCACCCGTCGGCCGACCCGGGCTCCCGCGTCGGACCGGACCGCCCCACCGGCTCGAACTCCCGAGCCGACCAGAACTCCCCTGCGGGCCCGCCGGGTTGCGCCCGTCCTCCCGTAGCGGCCTCGTCGGCATCGAGCAGCACGACGTCCGACTCGGGCACCGGGTCGCACGGTTGCGACAGCCCGTCCGCGGCCCCGTCGGCCAGCAGCACGGTGGGCAGCAGGACCACCGCGGTGGTGCCGCCGTACGCGGAGGTCACCAGCGAGACCTTGACGTCCTGCCGCCCGGCGAGCCGACTGACCACGAACAGTCCGAGCCGGTCACTGTCGAAGAGGTCCGTCTGCTCGGCCGCGGCGATCCGGCGATTGGCGGCGCACAGGGCCTCCGGGCCCATCCCGAGGCCACGGTCCTCGATCTCCAACGCGTAGCCGGCGCCGACCCGTTCGCCCCGGATGTGCACCCGGGTGTGCGGCGGTGAGAAGCCGGTGGCGTTCTCGACCAGCTCGGCGACCAGGTGGGTGAGGTCCGCGACGGCGTGCCCGGCGACAGCGGCGCGCGGCAGCGGGTGCACCTCGACCCGGGCGTACTCCTCGACCTCCGAGACGGCCGCGCGCACCACGTCCACCAGCGCGACGGGCCTGCGCCAGGCCCGTCCGGGGGCGGCACCGGAGAGGATGATCAGCCCCTCGGCGTGCCGGCGCATGCGGGTGGTGAGGTGGTCCAGCCGGAACAGGTCGGCCAGCTCGGACGGGTCCTCGGTTCGGCGCTCCATGGCGTCCAGCAGGGTGAGTTGGCGGTGTACCAGGACCTGGCTGCGGCGCGCGAGGTTGACGAACACGCCGGAGACCCCGGACAGCACCTCGGCCCGCTCGACCGCCGCGGTGACGGCCGCCCGCTGGACGGTGCCGAGCGCCCGGTGCACCTGGCCGATCTCGTCGTCCCGGCCCGCCGGCCGCGGCGCCTCGGCCTCGATGTCCACCTCCTCACCTGCCCGCAACTTCCTTATGATGGACGGGAGTTTGCTTCCTGCCAGCTCAAGTGCCGAGTTGCGCAGGTCGTTCAGCTCGGTCACCAGGCCGCGCCCGATCCGCACCGAGATCACCAGCGAGGCGACCACGCCGACCAGGCCGAGCAGCACGGCCGTCCCGGCCGGGGTGAACAGGCCCAGGGCGTACGGGTTCCGGCGCTCGGCGGCGACCCGCCCGGCCTGGTCCTCGACGGCGCGCAGGCCGATCGCGACGCTCCCGGCGACCATCGCCCACCGGTCCGCCGGCACCGCGGTGACGGCGGACCGGCCGTCGGCGGCGGACCGCACCTCCTCCTCGTAGTCGACCAGCTCGCGGTGGTCCCGGCCGCCGGTGACGGCGAGCAGCGCGGCCCGGTCGGCGGGGCTCAGGTCGGCCGCCGCTTCCGCCTCGAACTCCCGCCGGGCGAAAGCCGCGCCGGAGAACTCGCGCAGCCGGTCGTCGTCGAGCGTGCCGGAGAGCTGCGCCGCGCGCAGCAACGCGTCCTCGCGGGCCAGCAGTTCGCGGGAGCGGGCGAGTTCGGGCAGCACCCGCGCGTCGGCGTCGGACGGGTGGTCCTGCCGCGGTGCGACGGCCCCGGCCACGGCGAGCGCCCGGTCCACCGCCTCGCCGTACGCGGCGTACGCCTCGGGCCAGCCGACGCTCCGGGCCAGCACGCGGCCGCGCAGCTCGGGCAGGTCGGCGAGGGCGCCGGCGAGATCGTCCAGCCGGGCGGTGGCGTCGGCGCCGAGGCCCTGGACGTCGGCGCGGTCGTAGCCCCGGTCGGGGTGCCGGGGATCGGGGAACAGCGGGGTGACCGCCCGGTCGGTGGCGGCCGAGGCCTCGCGCAGGGCGCTCTCCCGGGCGGCGGTGGGGACGGTCCCCGGGGCGGCCAGCAGCTGCCCGGCGGCGGTGCGCTCGGCCTGCAGTCCGGCGACCGTGCCGGCGACGGGGGTGAGCACGGTGCGCTGGGCGTCGCGCTGGTGCAGCAGGTCCCGGACTCCCTGGCCGGCGGTGACGGTGGCGAACCCCCACAGGGCGATGATCGAGACGACCGGGACCATCAGCAGGGCGATGATCCGGGCGCGGACCGTCCGGGGGCGCAGCCGGCCCGACCGGGAGCCGAGGCGCGCCGGGCGACCGGCCGGCCCGACGTGGGCACCCCGGCGGACACCGGGGGCGGCGCCGCGGTCTTCGCGCATGTGTGATGGAGCCTTTCGGGCTGTGGCTGTGGCTGTGGCTGTCACTGAGGCTGCGAGGGTCCAGGGCCAGAGGGCCAGGAGGCCAGGAGGCCAGGAGGCCAGGGCGACGGTAGGGGGCGGACCGGTGCGCTCAGCCGGCGCGTTCGTGCCGGTAGCGCAGTTCGGTGCCGTCGACGGTGAACCCGAGCATGGCGACGACGTGCACGGTCCAGATGCCGGAGCCGATCGCGGCGGCCGCCGTGACCGGCCGGTTCCGCCGGGCGGCACCGTTCGCGGCCGGACCGCGCAGCGCGCAGCGCAGCCCGAGGGCGGCGCCGGTGCAGGCCGCCAGGTACGACAGGGCGGGGGTCAGCCAGCCGAGGCTGAGGGGGTTGAGGGTGCCCATGGGACCTCCGGTCGACCGGTCGGGCCCGGGGCGGTACGCGGTGCGCCCGGGCTCCCCGGGCCGGGCGGACTCCATGCGATCGGCGGCGAGGGGGCGTCAGGTCCGCGGGTGTCGTCAGGTCCGCGGGACCGGTCTCGTCATATGCCGGCCGCATGTGCGCTTTCGGCCTGGGGTGCGTGGGACGCTATCGAGGGGTCGGAAACGGCCACCCGAAGATCTGAAAAACAGCCCGCAGGCGACGGGCGGTGTGTTCGAATGTCCCGGTCGTGTGCCCGGGTGGCCCGGACGGCGGGCTGCGCCGGCCCCGGTCAGCCTCCGGCCGTCACCCGGATGCGCATCGGGCTCGCCGCCCGCAGCGTGATCCCCTGGGCGATCGCGACCCGCCGGTCCACGGCCTCCACGTCGAAGTCCCGCAGCAGCACCCCCAGGGTCAGCACCGACTCCAGCATCGAGAAGTGCTGCCCGATGCACGCCCGTGGCCCGCCCCCGAACGGGAACCAGGAGTAGCGGTGCCGGGCCTTCTCCTCCTCCGGCAGGAAGCGGTCCGGGTCGAAGCGCTCCGGGTCCGTCCAGTGGTCGGGGTGCCGGTGGGTGACCAGCGGTGCCACGATGACCTGCGCCCCCGCCGGGATGACGTACCCGTCGATGACGGTCTCCTCGACCGCCCTGCGGCCGACCAGCGCAGCCGCCGGGTAGAGCCGCATCGCCTCCTTCAGCACGCGGGTGATGTACGGCAGCGCCTCCAGGTCCGCCGCCGCCGGCGCCCGCCCGGCCAGGACGGTCCTGGCCTCCTCCCGGGCGAGCTTCCGGTGCTCCGGGTGCTTGGCCAGCAGGTGCAGCGCGAAGGCCAGCGAGGTGGCCGTGGTCTCGTGTCCGGCGAGCAGGAACACCAGTACCTGGTCCCGGAGTTCGGCCGGATCCAGCCGCTCCCCGTCCTCGCCGCGCGCCCGTCCGAGCAGCGTGAGCAGGTCGTCCGCGTCCTCGTCGCCGCCGCCGCGCGCGGCACGCTCGGCGATGATCCGGTCGCAGACCTCGTACAGCGCCCCCTGGGCCGCCAGCCCGCGCCGGTTCCCCGGCGTCGGCCAGGTGCGCGGGAGGCGGACCGGGGCGAAGCCGCGCTCCTTGACGTACTCGCCGAGCAGGGGGAAGTTGCGGTGGACCACGGCCACCGCCTCCTCCACGTCCGCGCCGAAGAGGATCCGCGCGACCGCCCGCAGCGCGAACCGGGACGTCTCCTCCGCCGCGTCCACCACGCCGTCCGGTGCCGCCCGCCAGCGCTCGGCGAGCGACTGCGCCTCCTGCGCGACCGCGCCCGCGTACCCGTCCACCCGACGACGGGTGAACAGCGGCTGGACCAGTCGGCGCTGGCGCTGGTACTCGCCGTCCTGGCTGGTCAGCAGCCCGTTGCCGACGCTGGTCCGCAGCTCGTCGTAGAAGGCGTTCTCCTTGCGGAAGTTGGCCGCCTCGCCGCCCAGCACCTGCTGGACCCCGTCCGGCGAGAACACCGCGTAGAAGTCGGCCCGCAGCCCGGGCGGGCCGACCCGGAGCCGCACCACGTCGCCGTGGTCGCGGCGGGCCGCCAGGTAGGTGCGCAGCGGCCGGCGGGTGAGGTCGAACAGCGATCCGACCAGCGGATTGCCGACCGGTCCGGGTACGGCAGTTCTGGTGGCCATGGACGACTCCTTCTGCACGGGAATGCGCACCTTCGACTCTACTGACGGGTAGTCATTTCCGGAAGGCGTGCGTCCCGTCCCCCGCCCGCGGGCCTACTCGTACTCGGTGCCGCCCTTGCGCGTCAGGTAGGCGTCGCTGACCACCTTGGCGATCGCCCGGCCGCCGAGCACCGGGCTCCAGCGCTCGGTCACCGGCCGCACCACGACGCCCTCGCGCAGGTGGAGTTCACGCCCGGAGAAGGTCTCCCTGCCCTGGGCGTGGCCCAGCACGGTCTCCGGGTCGAACGGCCCGCGCCACAGCTCGGGCGCCAACGGCAGCTCGCCGTCCAGCAGTTCGGGCGCGGACAGCCAGACCAGCTGCCCGTCCACCACGGCCGACACGTCGAACGCCGCGTACCCGGGCCGGTCGGTGCGCGCGGAGGCGCCGTAGCCGAGGTCCTGCACGCCCTCGCCGAAGACCTCGCCGAAGATGCCGACCCGCTCGGCCCCGAGCCGCTCCGCCAACCGGGCCGCCACCGCCGGGATGTCGTACGCCCGCACCGCCCGCCAGTACAGGTTGCGCTCGTCCTCGACCAGCGCCAGCCCCTGCGCGCCGATCCCCTTGGAGGACACCTGCACCTCGCCCGTCCCGGCGGTGTACGTGACCAGGCAGCAGCTGCCGTGCAGCTTCTCGGTCAGCACCACCGGCTCGCCGGGCTCGAAGATCCCGGGGTAGCGCTTGAGGTTCTCGATGTCCACCCAGGGCAGCAGGTCCGGGGCGCCGACCACCTCGCCGCTCATCGACGTGGGCACCGGCGGCTGCCACTTGACCACCCCGAGCAGGCCGGCGAAGTCCTCGCCCTGCTCGGCCGCGGCGGCCAGGTCGGTGTCGGCGAGCGCGGCGGGCCGGCAGACGATGCCCTGGGACAGTTCGCCGCGCAGCCGTACCGCCTTCACCCGGTTCGCCCCGGAGCCGGCCAGCTTGCCGGTCAGCCCCAGTTCGGCGATCAACTCTTCGGGGAGGACGGACTGTTCGGGGATGTAGACGGCGTAGTCTCCGGTCCGGTACACGCCCCTGGCGACCACCGCGCGGTAGAGGCCGACCTGTGCGAGCTCCAGGACATCGGCGTTCGGGTGCTCCAGGATGGTCAGCTTCTCGGCGGTGACGCGCAGCATGGACATGGACGGACTCCTCCCCTTGGCTCGACCGTGGCGGCACACTTCCGCGGCCCGGTCGCAGGTACGAACGTACGGACGGCGACCACTCTGACCGCTCGCACCGCCCCGACGCGACGCATTTTCCGCAGGCCCGGGCACCCGGCTCACACCCGACGCGGCACCCGGCGTGGCACCCGATGCGGCACCCGATGCGGCACCCGATGCGGCACCCGCCCCGCCGTACCCGGCAGCCCCGATCCCACCCCTGGACGCACCCCCGGACATGCCTGCGCGCACCCCGGGTACACCCGTTTGAGCCATCGCACAGCGGGCCCGAGGCTCGCGCCAGCCCCCGCCTGTGCAAAGCGACAGAGGATTTATCGCTCGCATTTGCGGCACTATGATCGCCGTAATGGCCGCAGCTGCGGCCAGTCCCTCGCGCCCCGTCCGGCGCGCACCCCGGAGGGGAAGCCCCGATGAGCACCCGTACGACCGGCACCACCCGCAGACTCGCCGTCGCTGCCGCAGCGGCCCTCGTCCTCAGCCTCGGGGTCACCGCCTGCGGCAGCGACGGCGGCAAGTCCTCCGGCTCCGCGGCCTCGAACTCCGCCTCCTCGTCCGGCTCCTCGGCCCCCGCGGCCGGTGGCAGCGTGCCGAAGGCGAGCGGCACCGTCACCGTCTTCGCCGCCGCCTCGCTCAAGGAGACCTTCACCGAGCTGGGCAAGAAGTTCGAGGCCGCCAACCCGGGCAGCAAGGTCACCTTCAACTTCGGCGGCAGCTCCAGCCTCGCCACCAGCATCAACTCCGGTGCCCCGGCCGACGTGTTCGCCGCCGCCAGCCCGGCCACCATGAAGACCGTGACCGACGCGGGCGGTGCGAGCGGCCAGCCGGCGGTCTTCGTGAAGAACACGCTCACCATCGCCGTCCCCAAGGGCAACCCCAAGCACGTCGCGGGCCTCAAGGACCTCACCGCCTCCGGCGTGAAGGTCGCGCTCTGCGCGAAGGAGGTGCCCTGCGGCGCCGCCGCGCAGACCGCGCTCAAGACCGCCGGTGTCGACCTCACCCCGGTCACCCTGGAGCAGGACGTCAAGGGCGCGCTCACCAAGGTCGAACTCGGCGAGGTCGACGCCTCACTGGTGTACAAGACCGATGTGCAGGCCGACGCTGCCAAGATCGACGGTGTGGACTTCCCCGAGGCCGACAAGGCCGTGAACGACTACCCGATCGCCGCGCTCGCCAAGGCGCCCAACAAGGACGGCGCCGCCGCGTTCGCCGCGTACATCCAGTCGCCCGAGGCCAAGCAGGTGCTGACCGCGGCGGGTTTCCAGGCACCGTGAGCGACCGCACCACCGGTTCCGGGGAGCACCCGTCGGGTCGGCCCGGCCACGACCGGACCGCCGACGGCGCGGCAGGCCCCGCGAAGGCCCTGCCGCGCCGCCCCCGGCGCCGGTCGCGGACGCAGCGCGTCCCGGTCACCCTGCTGCTCCCGGCGCTGCTCGGGCTGGCGTTCCTGATCCTCCCGCTGGTCGGCCTGCTCGTCCGGGCGCCGTGGAGCGCCCTGTCCGACGAGCTCACCAGCCCAGCCGTCTGGGACGCGCTGCGCCTGTCGCTGATCAGCGCGACGGCGGCCACCGCCGTGTCGCTGGTCCTCGGCGTGCCGCTGGCCTGGGTGCTCGCCCGCACCGAGCTGCCGGGCCGGCGGGTGATCCGGGCACTGGTGACCCTGCCGCTGGTGCTGCCGCCCGTGGTCGGCGGTGTGGCGCTGCTGCTGGTGCTCGGCCGGCGCGGCATTGTCGGCACCTGGCTGGACTCCGCCTTCGGCCTCACGCTGCCCTTCACCACCACCGGGGTGGTGATCGCCGAGGCCTTCGTGGCGATGCCGTTCCTGGTGATCAGCGTGGAGGGCGCGCTACGGGCCGCCGACCCCCGCTACGAGGAGGCCGCCGCGACCTTGGGCGCCTCGCGGCTGACCGCGTTCCGGCGGGTCACCCTGCCGATGATCGCACCGGGGATCGCCGCCGGTGCCGTCCTGGCCTGGGCCCGGGCGCTCGGCGAGTTCGGTGCGACGATCACCTTCGCGGGCAACTTCCCGGGCCGCACCCAGACCATGCCGCTGGCCGTCTACCTGGCCATGGAGTCCGACCCGCAGGCCGCGATCGCGCTGTCCCTGGTGCTGCTGGCCGTCTCCGTCGCCGTCCTGGTCGGCCTGCGCGACCGCTGGCTGTCGACCCCGTGACACCGCCGGCCCCCGCCCGCGTCGCCCCGGACGCCCACGACTCCTCGGACACCCGCGTCTCCCCGGACGCGCGCGTCTCCCCGGACGCCCGCTCGACTGCCCGCTCGAACGTCTGGACGCCGCCCCGATGAGCACCGAACGCCTCCCGAGCACCGCCCTCGACGCCCGACTGCGGGTCGAACGTGCCGCGTTCACCCTCGACCTCGCCCTCACCGCCGCCCCAGGCGAGGTGATCGCGCTGCTCGGGCCCAACGGCGCCGGCAAGTCCACCGCACTGCGCGCCCTGGCCGGCCTGCTCCCGCTCACCGGCGGCCACCTGCGCCTGGACGGCCGCACCCTGGAGGACCCGGTCGAGCGCGTGCACACCCCGGCCGAGGAACGGCCGGTCGGCGTGGTGTTCCAGGACTACCTGCTCTTCCCGCACCTCAGCGCGCTCGACAACGTCGCCTTCGGGCCGCGCTGCCAGGGCCGCTCCAAGCGGGACGCCCGGGCCGAAGCCGCCGCCTGGCTGGAGCGGATGGGTCTGGCCGACTACGCCTCCGCCCGCCCGGGCAAGCTCTCCGGCGGCCAGGCGCAGCGGGTGGCGCTGGCCCGGGCCCTCGCCGTCCGCCCCCGGCTGCTCCTGCTGGACGAGCCGCTGGCCGCCCTGGACGCCCGCACCCGCCTGGACGTGCGGTCCCGACTGCGGCGGCACCTGGCCGAGTTCGAGGCCGTCGCGGTGCTGGTGACCCACGACCCGCTGGACGCGATGGTGCTGGCCGACCGGCTGGTGGTGGTCGAGGACGGGTACGAGGTGCAGTCCGGCAGCCCGGCGGAGGTCGCCCGGCGGCCGCGCACCGACTACATCGCCCGCCTGGTCGGGCTGAACCTGTACCAGGGCCGGTC
Source organism: Kitasatospora sp. NPDC085464 (assembly GCF_044541955.1). NCBI lineage: Bacteria > Bacillati > Actinomycetota > Actinomycetes > Kitasatosporales > Streptomycetaceae > Kitasatospora > Kitasatospora sp. NPDC085464. Next base: position 14,065 of record NZ_JBITTM010000013.1, on the reverse strand, counting down.
CGAGGGCACGCACGTCACGCTCCCGGACGGCACCGTGCTGGTCACCACCGAGGAGCTGGACGGCCCGGCGTTCGTCGCGTTCCCGCCGTCCGCGGTGACCCTCCACCGGGAGCGGCCGCAGTCCAGCGCGCGCAACCTGTGGCAGGCCGAGGTCACCGGCCTGGACCTGCACGGCGACCGGGTCCGCGCCGACCTGGCCGGCCGCCTGCCGATGGCCGCCGACCTCACCCCGGCCGCCGTCGCGGAGCTGGAGCTGGCGCCGGGGGTCACGGTCTGGGCCTCGGTCAAGGCCACCCAGACCCACGCCTACCCGGCCTGAACCGGGGCCTGTCGGGAGGCCCGACCGCCGGCCCCGTCGTCCCGCTCCCCGCTTCCTGCTTCCTGCCTCCTGCTCCCCGCCTCCTGCTTCCTGCTTCCTGCCTCCTGCCGGTCCCGGGGCTACTCCGACGGCTCGACGAACCCCGACTCGTACGCGGCGATCACCGCCTGGGTGCGGTCGCGCGCGCCGAGCTTCGCCAGCACGCTGCTGACGTGCGTCTTCACCGTCTGCACGCCGAGGAACAGCTGCTCCGCGATCTCCCCGTTGCTGAGGCCCCGGGCGACCAGCCGCAGCACCTCCGCCTCGCGCTCGGTCAGCGCCGCCCGCTCCATGGCGGCTCGGGCGGCCGGGTTGCCGTGCCCGGCGGCGAGGCGGCGGATCGCGGCCGGGAACAGCAGCGACTCGCCGGCCGCGACCAGCCGTACCGCGTGGGCGATCTCGGACGGGCGGGAGCGCTTGAGCAGGAAGCCGTCGGCGCCCGCGCGCAGCGCCTGGTAGACGTAGTCGTCGTTCTCGAAGGTGGTCACGACCAGGATCCGTGGCCGTCGCTCCCCCGGGGCCCCGGGGCGCAGCAGCTCGCGGGTGGCCGCCAGGCCGTCCATGACCGGCATCCGGACGTCCATCAGCACGACGTCCGGGTGCAGCGTCCGGGCCATCGCCACCGCCTCGGCGCCGTCGGCGGCCTCACCGACCACCCGGAGGTCCCCCTGCGCCTCCAGGACGGCCCGCAGCCCGAACCGGACCAGCTCCTCGTCGTCGGCGAGCAGAATGTCCGTCATCACCGCACCACCCTCCCCACGGTCCCCGTGCCGCCTCCCGCCGGACCTGTCTCCGGCAAGATCATCCGTCACGACCCCAAGCGTAGGGGCAGCCGGACGGCCAGCACCCACTCCCCGCTCCCGTCGGCCGCCGCCCCCGCCGTGGCCTCGCCGCCGAGCAGCATGGCGCGCTCGCGGATGCCGCGCAGGCCCTTGCCGCCCTTGCGCCCCCCGCCGGCCTGGCGCGGCACGCCCCCGGCGCCGCCCGCACCACCGACCCCGCCCGCACCGCCCGTTCCGCCCGTTCCGTTCGGTGCCCGGTTGGTGCAGCGCAGCTCCAACTGCCCGTCCCGGACGGCGATCCGGACGCTGAGCGGCGCGCCGGGCGCGTACTTGAGCGCGTTGGTGACGCCCTCCTGGACGATCCGGTAGGACTCGCGGGCGAGCACCCGGGGCAGCGTTCCGGCCGGTACGTCGATCCACGCCTCGACCGGACTGCCGGCCGCGCGGGCGGTGTCGAACAGCACCGGCAGCTGCTCGATCCCGGGCTGCTCGGTGGCCGTGCCGTTCTCCCCGGGCGGGGTCTCCCGCAGCAGGACGAGGGTGCGTTCGAGGTCGTCCATGGCCCGGCGCCCGGTCTCCTCGATGACTTCCAGCGCCTTGGCGACGAACGCCGGGTCCCCGACCTCGCGCGCCGCGCCGGCCTGAACGACCGTCACCGTCAGTGCATGGCCGATGGAATCGTGCAGCTCGCGGGCCAACCGGTTGCGCTCCAGCAGCCGTTCGGCCCGCAGCTCGGCCTCCGCCAGTCGCTCCGCCGGTGACGGACCCAACAGTCTTACCGCCATGGCGAGTTGGAGGCGTCCGGCGGCCACCACCAGCCAGCCGTACGCGAACAGCGCCACCGGCAGGAGCAGGAGGTAGCTCGACCCCCGGGGCCCCGCCAGCAGTCCGCCCCCGTCGTTGACGCCGACCACGGTCGCCATCCCGACGGCCGAGCCGAGCGCGACCCGGCCGATCAGCCAGAGGGCGGTGCGCCACCGGTCGGCCCAGCCGCGGGAGGAGTCGGCGGCGATGTCCTGCTCGCGGTCGGGCACCAGCAGCAGCCGGGCCTGGACCCCCTCCGCCCGTCGCGTCGCCGGGATGAGGGCGACCAGCATCAGCAGGACGGAGTCCACGGCGACGCACTCCGCCACGATCCGGGGGAGCGTCAGCCCCACCGTCCCCGGATAGATCAGCATGACGACGCCCACGAAGATCCATCCGACCAGGAGGTGCAGCAGGCGCGCGTAGGTGGCACCGGCCAGTAGCGGCGCGAGGATCCTGGGCACAGCGATCTTGGTCACCGCGCCATCCTGCCAGTTCAGCGGCGGTTCCCGGCTCCCGCCCCGGGTGTGAACCGGCTCCCTCCCGAGAGGGAGACGGCTCCACTCCGCTGCGGGATCCGCCGCTCCGGCCCGATCCGGTCGAATGTGACCACCGGCCGGAACCACCGACCGCAGCACGCCACTGAACGACCCGAAGGGAGCACGGCCGTGATCGAGATCCAGGGCCTGACCAAGGAGTACGACGGCCGACGTGTCGTCGAGGACCTGTCCTTCGAGGTCCGCCCCGGTGTGGTGACCGGCTTCCTCGGCCCGAACGGCGCGGGCAAGAGCACCACCATGCGCCTGGTCCTCGGCCTGGACCGGCCCACCGCCGGGCACGCCCTGATCGACGGCCGTCCGTACACCGAACTGGCCGACCCGCTGCGGCAGGTGGGCGCCCTGCTGGACGCCCAGGCCCTGCACGGCGGCCGGACGGCGCGCGGTCACCTGCGCTGGCTCGCCGCGAGCAACGGCCTGCCGGAGCGCCGCGTCGGCGAGGTGCTCGCGCAGGTCGGCCTGGCGGACGCCGCCGGGCAACGGATCCGACGCTTCTCCCTGGGCATGCGCCAGCGCCTCGGAGTGGCGGCCGCACTGCTCGGCGATCCGGCGGTGCTGCTGCTGGACGAGCCGGTGAACGGCCTCGACCCCGAGGGCATCCGCTGGATCCGCACCACGCTGCGCGAACTCGCCGCCGAGGGCAGGGCGGTGCTGGTCTCCTCCCACCTGATGAGCGAAATGGCCCTCACCGCCGACCACTTGGTGGTGATCGGCCGCGGCCGGCTGCTGGCGGACGCAGCCACCTCCGACTTCATCGACCGGCACGGCCGCACCCGGATCCGGGTCCGTGCCGTGGACCCGACCAAGCTGGTCGCCCTGTTCGCCGACCCCGGCCACGGCCTCGACGCCACCCAAGTCGACGGCGGCGCCTGGGAGGTGACCGGTGCCGAGCCCGAGCGGATCGCCGCGCTCGCCGCCGCCCGGGGTGTGGTGCTGTACGAGATCGCGGTCCAACAGGACTCGCTGGAGGACGCGTTCATGCGGATGACCGCCGACAGCGTCGAGTACCGCGCGGAGGTGGCGGCATGAGCACCGGCCACCCGGTCCGCCCGACCCTCCCCGTCCTGCGCGCCGAGCGCATCAAGTTCACCACCCTGCCCTCGCTCTGGCTCACCCCGCTGCTCGCCCTGCTGCTCAGTTCCGGAATCACCACGGCCGTGGGCGCCTGGCTCGGCGGCGCGGACCCCAACATCGTCGACGACCCCGGCGTGGGTGTCTTCTACGGGCTCAACTTCGGCCATGTCGCGCTGGCCTGCTTCGGCATCCTGCTGATCGGCCAGGAGTTCAACACCCGCATGATCGACGTCTCGCTCACCGCCGTCCCCCGCTGCGCCCGGCTGTACGGCGCGAAGCTCACGCTCGGCGCGCTGGTCGGCCTCGTCGTCGGCGCGGCCGGCACGGCGGGCGCCTTCGCGGGGTACGCGGCGACCGTCCCCGGCGCCTGGCACGGCCCCGCGTTCACCCGGGCCGCCGTCGCCGGGGTGCTGTACCCACCGCTGCTGGTGGTGTTCTGCCTCGGGCTGACCACGCTGTTCGGCAACCTCACCGCCGCCATGGGCCTGGTCACCCCGACCGTCTTCCTGGTCTCACCGGCCCTCGGCGGCCTGCCCGGCGCCCGGGTACTGGCGCAGTTCCTGCCCGACCGCGCCGGCCAGTACGCCCTGCACTACGTCGACGACCCGCACGTCGTGTACGGGCACTGGACCGGACTGCTGATCATGGCGCTCTGGGCCGCCGCAGCCTCGTACGCCGGACTGCGCGCCCTGCGCCGCACCAAGTGACCACGGACGAAGGGACGATGGGCATGAACCCCGGACCGACCGCCAACGCCCTGCGCGCCGAACGGATCAAGTTCACCACCCTGCCCTCGCAGTGGGCGGCCCCGCTGGTGGCTCTGGTGCTGACCGTCGGCATCACCGCGGCGGTCAACGCCGCCTACGGGACGAAGGACCACACCCCCGGCGAGGACCCGGCCGGCGGGATCTACTACGGGCTGCTGTTCGGCCACGTCGCCGTGGCCTGCTTCGGAATCCTGCTGATCGGGCAGGAGTTCAACACCCGCATGATCGGCGGCTCGCTCACCGCCGTCCCACGACGCGGCCGGCTGTACGGCGCCAAGCTCGCGATCGGCGCCGGGCTCGGCCTGCTGCTCGGGCTGGTCTCGACGGCGGGCTCGTTCCTGGCCGTCGACGGCACCGTCGGTCTGGACCTCTCCACCCCGGGCCTGACCCGCAGCTTCCTGGCCGGTGTGCTCTACCACCCGATGATGGTGCTGATCTGCCTCGGACTGACCACGATGCTGGGCAACCTCAGCGCCGCGCTCGGCCTGCTGACCCCGATGGTCTTCCTCGGCACCACCTGGCTGGCCGCCATCCCGGGCGTCCGCGAGGTCGGCCAGTTCCTGCCCGACCGGGCCGGCCTGTACGCGATGCGCACCCAGCCGGAGCCGGGCGTCCACTACGGGTACTGGACCGGGCTGCTGATCATGGCGCTCTGGACCGCCCTGGCAGTGTACGGCGGCCTGCGGGCACTGCGCCGGTACGAGGCCTCGGGCGGGTAGCCCGGGCGGCAGCCACCGGCGGACGGATGACAGGTTTCAGGTGACAGGTGGCAGCGAACAGATAACAGCGAACAGATGACAGATGACAGATTTCGAAATCTGTCATCTGTTCGCTGTTCACAGGAACGCCGCGCTCAGCGCAGCGCCGGATGCTCCGCGATCACCGTGCAGCTGCCCGGGGCGATCTCGGTGAAGCCCGCGTCCCGGACCACCGGCAGCCCGCTGCGAACGAGCTCCTCCCACCGCTCCGGCCCGGCCGTGCGCACCGCCAGCGCGAAGCCGGACTCGGCCCACTCCTTGCGCTGCGCCTCGTCCAGCCGCCACCACGCGAGCTGCGCGGCGTGGCCGGTCTGCGCCATCGTCTTGCCCGCGCTCATCTCCAGCTCCGGGTTGAGCCACAGCACCGGCAGTCCCGCCTCGGGCACGCCGACCTCGGCCGTCTCCTCCAGGTCCGTCCCGGAGACCTGCAGCTTGGCGAGCTCCTTGGGCCAGCCGTCCAGCGGAACCGGCGGGAACACCCGCACCTCCGCCTCCCGCCCCCGCACGGTGACGCCCGGCAGCTCGCCCGCCCGACGCCACTCCCCGCCCCGGGCCCGCCGGACCACCTTGCGGATCCGGGCGTCCTCCCAGGCCGCGACCCGCTCGGCCCACTCGCCGTCCGCCGCGGTCACCCGCGGGTCGGCCAGCAGGGTGAGCACCGCACGGGCCGAGGTCTCCAGCGCGTCCGTCCGCCCCGGCGGCGTGGCCCGCTCCACCCGGACGACCAGCGGCAGCACGTACTGCGGGCGCGCGTCACGCTCCTCCGGGGCCGGGGAGTCGCCCGAGCCCGGGTCGGCGGGCGAGGGCGGGGTGGAGGAGGTGGGCGAGGGCGGGGTGGAGGAGGTGGGCGAGGACGCGGCGGCCGGGGCATCGAACGGAGAAGTCACCCGTCCAGCATGCCAGCCCTGCTCGGCCCGGCCCGGCCCACCCCGTCGACTCCGGCCCGACCGCCCGACCGGCCTCGCCCGACCGCGCGCTCAGCCCCTCCCGACCCACCGCTCGGCCTCGCCCGACCCCGCGCAGTCTGCCGGACCCCTGGTCAGCGCAGCCGCTGCCGCAGCTCGTCCACGGCGGCCCTGATACCCGCGCTGTAGACGTCCTCGGGCAGCGCGTCCAGGCTGCGCACCGCCCGCTCCAGCTGCTCGCGGGCGAGGTCGGCCTCGCCGAGCTTGAGGTGGTCCGAGGCCAGGTTGAGGTGCAGTGAGGGATAGAAGGCGCGGACCTGGAGGGCAGGTTCGTAGGTCTGGGCGCGCTCGGCGGTCAACGAGTCGGCGGCGGCCAGCGCCCGCCGGTCCCAATCCAGCTCGGCCCTCGCATCGTCCTGCAGATCGGCCAGATAGTGCGCCAGCACGCAGCGGTGGAAGACGTCCTGCTCCCCCAGCTCGTCCCAGAGCGCCTCGAAGCCGGCCCGCGCCTCGGCCGTCCGACCGCGCTGCGCCGCCCGCACACCGTCCAGGCCGAGCGCGATCCGGTCCAGCGCCGACTCGTTCCCACCGGCCGGAGACTCGGCCGCCCGGCCGGAACCCTCCGGGGGCACATTGCGCATACCAGACACATCGGACATGCCCGCAGCCTAGCCGCCCACCCACAGGCCCGCGCCGCCCGGCCGAGAACCCCGACTGGCAGCCCTCGACCGACGACCCCCGACCGGCAGCCGCGGCCTGGCCCTGCCCCGGCCTCAGCCCGGCCCCGGCCCGGACGCCCGGTCAGCGCCGGTAGCCGCGCTGCGGGTCCCGCTCCTCCGCGTCCTCGTACATCAGGAACCAGCCCTCCGGGTGCGTGGCCGCCAGCAGCACCTCGGTCCGCTGTTCCGCGCCGAGCTCCGGGTCTCCGTCGTCGGGCCCGTAGACGCCGAACAGTTCGTCGTTGCAGCCGTCCCAGTCGTAGTCGTAGAGGTCGGCCGGCAGGTCGCCCATCATGTCGGCCACCGACTCGGGCTGGGCGCCGAGCAGCGCCCTGGCGTCCACCAGCGCCATCCGCAGCGCGATCTCCTCGGCGAGGCAGCGCGGCAGCGGCCACTCGCCGAGCGCGAGGTCGTCGGCCAGGTCGTCGAAGGCCCGGGCCATCGCGCGGCGCCAGCCCCGGTGCATCCGCCAGGTGCGCTGGGGCAGCCGGGCGAAGACCGTCCAGTCGATGTCCTCGCCGTCGGCGACCGCCTCGTCCCCGTGCTCGTCGAGGTCGTCGTAGGCGGCGTCGGCCAGGCCGAGCAGCTGGGCGTGGAGCAGGCATGCGGTGCGCGGGGTGAGCGTCCAGTCCGCGCCCGCGCCGCCGTCCTCGTCGTCGCCGTCCAGCGGGAACAGCTCGGCGAAGTCCGGCGTGAAGTCCTCGGTCACGCTGATCTCCAGCGTGCCGCCCATCGCCTCGACCCCGGGGATGGTGGCCACCAGCCGGTCCGGGTGCAACAGCGCGCCGAGCGCCGCGTTGGCGTCCTCGGCGACCTCGCGCAGCAGCTCACGGCGCTGGCCCGCCGGGTCGATACCCTCGAAGTCCAGCTCCTCGACGGCCCTGATCGCGGCGGCGCGCAACGCCGGCCAGTCGGTGATCCGCAGGCCCAGCACGACCGTCGCCTCGATCTCCTGCGCGCCGGAGTCCTCCGCCGCGCCCGGCCCCTGTGGATGATCGCTTCGCTCGCCCATGGGGCTACGGTACGGCCTTTCGGCCGCCCGATCACCGGTGCGGACCAGCTTCCGGAAGCCTTCTCGGCCACCTACCGGCCCGGCCTCTGTCACCCGGACACCCGACATGGGCAGGATGAGTCCCATGGCTGACATCAACGAGTACGGCGGCGGGCAGGGCCCGAACGCCGATGTCCTGGTCGTGACCACCAATGACGTCCCCGGATTCCGCGTCGATCACGTGATCGGCGAGGTCTTCGGACTGACCGTGCGCAGCCGCCACGTCGGCAGCCAGATCGGTGCCGGACTGAAGTCACTGGTCGGCGGGGAGCTGCGCGGTCTGACGAAGACCCTGGTCGAGAGCCGCAACGAGGCGATGCAGCGGCTGGTGGAGCAGACCAGGGCGCGCGGCGGCAATGCCGTCCTGATGATGCGCTTCGACGTGACGGCGGCCGCGGACGTCGGCACCGAGGTCTGCGCCTACGGCACCGCCGCCGTGATCTCCCCGACCAGCTGACACCCAGGGCTCCGCCCATGGGAACAGCGGGGCCGGCCGAGGCAGCGGGGCCAGCGGAAGCAGCGCGAACCACGGCAACGGCGGGAACAGGCGCCGGGCCCCCGATGTTTCACGGGCGTGACTGTTTACGGTGCAACGATCTCGGGCGCAGCTGCCTCGGCTGCAGAGGCCGATGACGCTACGAACGCAAGCGCGACGGCCGGCCTCGCTACGGACGGAAGCGCGACGTTCGGAAGCGCGACGGACGGCACGCCGCAGCGCGTGGATGTCCTGGTGGTGGGCGCGGGGCAGGCGGGACTGTCCGCCGCCTACCACCTGCGCCGCCGCGGCTTCGCCCCGTACCGGCCCGGCACCGACGGCGGTTTCGTCGTGCTCGATGCCAACGCCGAGCCCGGCGGCGCCTGGGCGCACCGCTCGCCGTCCCTGCGGATGGCCACCGTGCACGGCTTCCACGACCTCCCGGACGCCGAACTCCCGCCGGTCGACCCCGAGAGCCCAGCGCGCGCTGTGGTGCCGGGGTACTTCGCGGCGTACGAGGCGCGGCACGCGCTCCCGGTCGTACGCCCGGTCGCGGTGCGCGCCGTACGCGCCGAGTCCGAGCGTCCCGACTCCCGGCTGCAGGTGGAGACCGACCGCGGCACCTGGTCCACCCGCGCGCTGATCAACGCCTCCGGCACCTGGACCCGCCCCTTCCTCCCGCACTACCCGGGCCACTACGCCGGCCCGCAACTCCACTACGCCGACTACCGCGGGCCCGAGGCGTTTGCGGGCAAGCGCGTCCTGGTGGTGGGCGGCGGCGCCTCGGCGATCCAGGTGCTGTCCGAGGTGGCGGCGGTCGGCGAGACGGTCTGGGTCACCCGCTCCGAACCCGTCTACCACGACGGGCCGTTCACTCCCGAGTACGGACGCGCGGTGGTCGCCATGGTGGAGGAGCGGGTCCGGCAGGGCCTGCCGGTGCGCAGCGTGGTGAGCGTGACCGGGCTCGGCCCGTCCGTCGCCTACCGCCGCGCCGAGGAACTGGGCGCGCTGCACCGGAGGCCGATGTTCGACCGCCTCACCGAGCAGGGGGTCGCCTGGGGCGACGAGGAGCTGGCGGTGGACGCGATCGTCTGGGCCACCGGCTTCCGGCCCGAGGTCGGGCACCTCGCCCCGCTCGGACTGCGCTCCCCGGGCGGCGGCATCGCGCTCACCGGCACCCGCGCCACCGCCGATCCACGCGTCCACCTGGTCGGATACGGCCCGTCCGCCAGCACCGTCGGTGCCAACCGGGCCGGGCGCGCGGCCGTCAATGACCTGGTCAAGCTGCTCGGCGACCCGGCCCGGCAACCCGCCCCGGCGGCAGTCTGACGGCGCCCTGATCGCCCACGGACGCCTCGGCCGTCTCGGCCGCCTCGACCACCCCTGGCCGCCCCGACCGCACTCAACCGTTCACGACCGCAGGCGGCCGCACACGACCGTTCACGACCACACGCGGCCGCGCTCAACCGCAGGCCGCCGCCGGGTCACGCGTCGGATGGGCGTGGCCCGGCGGCCCCGGCTCAGCGGTCGTAGTCGACCGTCACCCGGTCGGTGAGCGGGCGGGCCTGGCAGGTGAGCACGTAGCCGGCGGCCAGTTCCTTCTCCTCCAGGGCGAAGTTGCGGCGCATCTCCACCTCGCCCTCGGTCACCAGGGCGCGGCAGGTGCCGCAGACCCCGCCCTTGCAGGCGAACGGCAGGTCGGGGCGGGAGCGCTGGGCGCCGTCCAGGATCGTGCGGTCACGCGGGAGGGAGAGGGTGCTGCCGCGGCCGTCGAGGACGACGGTGACCTCGCTGCGCACGCCGCCGGGCTCGGCGTCGGACGCGGTGTCCGCCCTGTCCCAGTCCTCGTCGCGCTCCGGAAGCGGCTCGTCCTCCGCGTGGAACAGCTCCTGGTGCACTCGCTCGCCCGGGACGTCCAGCTCGGCGAGCAGCTCCTTCGCCCCGGTGACCATGCCGAACGGGCCACACAGCCACCAGTGCCCGACGCCGTCGACGTCCACCAGCGCCGCCAGCAGCGCCCGCACCCGCTCCGGGTCCAGGCGGCCGCTGAGCAGCTCGGCGTCCCTGGTCTCCCGGGAGAGCACGTGGACCAGCTGGAAGCGGCCGAGGTAGCGGTCCTTCAGGTCGGCCAGCTCGTCCGCGAACATCACGGTGTCGCTGCGCCGGTTGCCGTAGAGCAGGGTGACGGTGGAGCGGCGGTCGGCGGCCAGCACGGAGCCGGCGATCGACAGCATCGGGGTGATGCCGGAGCCCGCCGCGAGCAGCACGTGGTCGGCGGGGACGCCGAGTTCGGGGGTGAAGAGGCCCGACGGCGTCAGCACCTCCACCTCCTCGCCGGGCCGCGCCTCGCGCACCAGCCAGCGCGAGAACAGCCCGCCCGGCACCTCCCGGACGGCGATCCGCAGCGGGCCGCCGACGGGGGCGCAGATCGAGTACGAGCGGCGCTCGTCCGCGCCGTCCACCAGCTTGCGCAGAGTCAGGGTCTGCCCGGGGCGGAAGGCGAACCCCTCCGCCAGCTCGTCCGGCACCTCGAAGGTCACCGCCACGGCGTCCTCGCAGAGCCGCTCCACCCGGTCGATCCGCAGCCGGTGGAAGGTGGGGCGGCGGGCCGGGCGGATGCCGGTCGCCCGGGTGTCGGCGGCGGCGGCGGACGGGACGGCGGCGGGCATTCAGATCTCCTTGACGCGTTCGAAGGGCTCCCGGCAGGCGAGGCAGCGCCAGAGCGCCTTGCAGGCGGTGGAGCCGAAGCGGGACAGCTCCTCCGTCTCCGTTCCGCCGCACTGCGGGCACGGCACGGGAGGCGCGGCGGTGACCGCTCCGGCGCCCGTACGGGTCGGGCCGAGGACGAGCGCGACCGGTCCGGCCGCGGCGACGGCGGACGTCGGACGCGGCGGGGCGATGCCCGCCTCGGCGAGCTTGCGGCGGCCCTCGGCGGTGATCAGGTCGGTGGACCACGGCGGGTCCAGCCGCAGCCGCACCCGGACGTCCGGGTAGCCGGCCGCGCGCAGCCGACGGTCCACGTCGCCGGCCATCTCGGCGACGGCGGGACAGCCCGAATAGGTCGGGGTCAGCCAGGCCGTGACCGCACCGGTGGCGTCGTCCACCTCGACGTCGGCGAGGACGCCGAGGTCGGCCAGGGTGAGCATGGGCAGCTCCGGGTCCGGGACGGCCGCGGCTACCGCCCGGGCCAGGTCGCGGGTGGTGCCCGCGACCCCGGTACCCGTCGCGCCGGCTCTGGCAGTCGCGCCGGTCGGACCGGTCACGCCGGTCGGGCCGGTCATTCCGGTCATGCCGGTCATGCCCGGGGCTCCCGTCACCACGTCGCCCCCGGGTGTGCGCGGGCCACCACCTGCAGCTCGGCGAGCAGCGGGCCGAGGGCCTCGGTGTGCACGCCGTCGCGGCCGGCCAGTCCGAGGACGGTGGCCAGCGGCGCCACGTCCGGCACGGTCAGCCCGGCCTCGGCGAGCACGGCGGCGAGCGAGCGCAGCACCGGTTCGCGCAGGGTCGCCGGGTCGACGCCCACCCGCAGCTCCACCGGGTGGGCCGTGAACAGCTCCTCCAGCAGCGGCCAGACGGCGTCCAGCCCGGCCTGCATCCGCTCGGCGGAGTACGGCGTTCCGTCGCCCAGGCGCAGCGTCCAGGCGGTGGCGTACTCACGGTGGTACGCCAGTTCCTTGACGCCCCGGGCGGCCACCGCCGCGAGCACCGGGTCGGGGTGCGCGCTCAGCGCCTCGTACAGGGCGCCGCGGGCGGTGGCGAAGAGCAGCAGCCGGGCGATCGAGTGCGCGAAGTCGCCGTTCGGCGCCTCCACCAGCCGGACGTTGCGGAACTCGTGCTCCTCGCGCCAGTACGCCAGGTCGTCCTCGCTGCGGCCGGTCCCGTCCGCCTGGCCGGCCCGGGTCAGCAGCAGGCGGGACTGGCCGAGCAGGTCGAGGCCCAGGTTGGCGAGCGCGACCTCCTCCTCCAGCTCGGGCGCCCGGGTGCACCACTCGATCAGCCGCTGGGAGAGGATCAGGGCGTCGTCGCCGAGCATCTGGCAGTAGGCGGCCAGGTCCGCGCCGTCCGTCCCGGCGGGCAGGGTGGTGTCCACGCCGAGCAGCGGGTCGGCGAAGCCCGTCCCGTACGCCCAGCGGCCCTCGCCCTCGGGGCCGGGGGTCGCCTCGGCAAGGCTGAGGTAGACGTGGTCGTCGTGACCGTCGTGGCTGCCGTGGCTGTCGTGGCCGGTGCCGGTCGCGGTGTGCCCCGGTGCGGCGGTGTGGTCCTGCATGGCGGTTCCCCCGTCAGATGTGCGGGACATCCTCGGGGATGTCGTAGAACGTCGGGTGGCGGTAGACCTTGTCGCCACTGGGCTCGAAGAAGGGGTCGCGCTCGTCCGGGGTGGAGGCGGTGATCGCGTCCGAGCGGACCACCCAGAGGCTGACGCCCTCGTTGCGGCGGGTGTAGAGGTCGCGGGCGGCGAGCAGGGCCATCCGGTCGTCGGCGGCGTGCAGCGAGCCCACGTGGACGTGGTTCAGGCCGCGCCGGGGACGCACGAACACCTCGTACAGCGGCCAGCCGGCCTTGGACCCGGTCGTGGGCGCGGCCTCGGACTCGGCCTTGGGCTCGGTCACTTTCCGTTCTCCTGTTCGGTGGCGTGCTGTCCGGCGCCGTCAGGCGCGGCGACGTGCTGTTCGGCGGGCTGTTCCGCGGTGGGATGTTCCGCAGTGGGCTGTTCCGCGGTGGGCTGTTCCGCGGCGCGCTTGGCGGCGTAGGCGACGGCGGCCTCGCGGACCCAGGCGCCCTCCTCGTGGGCGGCGCGGCGGCGGTCGATCCGCTGGGCGTTGCAGGGGCCCTGGCCGCGGATGACCCGGTTCAGCTCGGACCAGTCCGGCTCGCCGAAGTCCCAACCGCCGCGCTCCTCGTTCCGGCGCAGCTCGGGGTCGGGGAGCGTGACGCCCAGGTGCTCGGCCTGCGGGACGGTCATGTCGACGAAGCGTTGGCGCAGGTCGTCGTTGGTGTGGCGCTTGATCCGCCAGGCCATCGAGCGCGCGGTGTTCGGCGAGTCCGCGTCCGAGGGGCCGAACATCATCAGCGACGGCCACCACCAGCGGTCCACCGCGTCCTGGACCATCCGGCGCTGGGCCTCGGTACCGCGCATCAGCGTCATCAGGAGTTCGTAGCCCTGGCGCTGGTGGAAGGACTCCTCCTTGCAGATCCGCACCATCGCACGGGCGTACGGACCGTAGCTGCAGCGGCAGAGCGGCACCTGGTTGCAGATCGCCGCGCCGTCCACCAGCCACCCGATCACACCGACGTCGGCGAAGGTGAGGGTCGGGTAGTTGAAGATCGAGGAGTACTTCTGGCGGCCGGAGATCAGCTTCTCGGTGAGCTCGGCGCGGTCGACGCCGAGGGTCTCGGCGGCGGCGTAGAGGTAGAGGCCGTGGCCGGCCTCGTCCTGGGCCTTGGCGAGCAGGATGGCCTTGCGGCGCAGCGACGGGGCCCGGGTGAGCCAGTTGCCCTCGGGCTGCATGCCGATGATCTCGGAGTGGGCGTGCTGGGCGATCTGGCGGATCAGGGTGGCCCGGTAGGCGTCGGGCATCCAGTCCCTGGGCTCGATCCGTTGCTCGGCGGCGACGACCGCCTCGAACCGGTCCTCCGGCGCCTGCACGGGGACCGCCTCGGCCACCTCTGCTGTCACCACGGTCCCCTCTCGTGTCCTGCGCCGTCGGCCCGCCCGGAACTCGGGCACCAACCGACTGACCGTTCGGTCGGTACCATTCTGCGCGGCGGGGCGGAGGGATGGCAAGGCACGAAACAGATAACAGCTGACAGATTT